>CAZCRC010000047.1:0-10763 GCA_964500995.1 uncultured Actinomycetes bacterium | reverse complement strand
GCCACCACCTCATCAGGAGTTGGCTGGGACCCCCCGCTGGTTCCTGGGGGGCCACTCGTCAGGTGCGGGGTGGACTTCCGAGGCCGCCGTTCGTGGTCGCTGTGGCCGCTTGCGTCGCCGTCCCGCTGTCACTGGCGGTGCTGCTGACCGTGGTGTCCCTGGCGCTGGGGGCACCGGCGATCGTCGCCGCACAGGATCAGTTGGGGGTGTCCGGGACCGAACAGGTGGGGCTGACACTGCTGCAGTTGGCCTACCTGCCGAACCTGGTGATCTGGGCGGCCTCCTTCGTCATCGGAACCGGAGTGAGTTTCGGCACCGACCACCGACTGTCACCGTTCACGTCGGGCGAAGCGGTGGTCCCGGACCTCCCGGTGTTGGCGGCGTTCCCCGCTGATGTCCCCAACTCGACGGCGCTGCTGCCCATCGCCGTGGCGCTGGGCGGCGTGTGGGGGGCCGTGGTGTTCGCCCGGCTGTTGCCGGAACCGCGGTTGCGACGGCGGATCACCCGGGCCGTAGCGCTGGCGCTCGGCAGCGGAGCCGTCTGGTGGGTCCTTGTGCTGATGTCGGGCGGATCCCTGGGGGACGGGCGATTTGAGTCAGTCGGGCCGGCGTCGGGAACGGTGATCGTCGCGACGTTGCTGACGGGGGCCGGGACCTTGTTGTGGGCACTGCTGCCGACGTTGGCCTCGGACGCGAAACCGGTCGCCGTGGATCTGCGCGAACGCGTCAGTTCGGCAGCCACCGCCGCGAAGGAAGCGACTGCGGCCAAGCGGCCCAGCGGCAAGCGCGGCTGACGGACCGCCTCGTGGCTGGCCCTACCATGGACCAGTGAAACGCGTTCCGGTCATCGCATTGGCATCAGGCACCGGAACCCTCTTCCAGGCGCTGCTCGATGCGGCCTACGAGACCGACTACCCCGCGGACATCGTGGCCCTGCTGACCGACAAGCCGGGCAGTGGCGCCGCCCGCCGGGCCAAGGCGGCCGGTGTGCCCGTCGTCGTCGTGGACCCCGCCGATCATGCCGACCGCGTCGCGTGGGATCGGGCGCTCACTGCGGCTGCTGCAGGATTCGAGCCGGAATGGATCGTGTCGGTGGGGTTCATGCGGCTGCTGGGGGAACACTTCTTGGCGGCGTTCCCGCAGCGCATCCTGAACACACATCCCTCGCTGCTGCCCGCCTTTCCGGGCAAGCAGCCAGTCGCTGATGCAGTCGCCTATGGCGTCAAGATCACCGGATGCACGGTCCACGTCGTGGATGCTGGCGTGGACACCGGCCCGGTGGTCGCCCAGCGGGTCGTCGAGGTTGCCCCGGGCGACACCCAAGAACTGCTCCACGACCGCATCAAGACCGTGGAACGGCAACTCATCGTGGAGGTCATCGACCGGGTGTCGACCCACGGCCTCACGATCACCGGACGGAAGGCGGACATCCCGTGACGACAACCCCCACGACCACGATCCCCGTGACGCGGGCCCTGATCTCGACGTACAACAAGACCGGGCTGCCGGAACTCGCCCGCGGGTTGCACGACGCTGGGGTGGAGATCGTCTCCACCGGATCCACCGCCGCGACGATCGCCGACGCTGGCATCCCCGTGACCCAGGTGGCGCAAGTGACCGGGTTCCCCGAGTGTCTCGATGGCCGGGTCAAGACCCTGCACCCCGCCGTCCACGCGGGTCTGCTCGCCGACCTGCGCAACGAGGATCATGTGAGCCAGCTCGCCGACCTCGACATCGCGCCCTTCCAACTGGTGGTCGTCAACCTGTATCCGTTCACCGAGACGGTCGCTTCGGGCGCGTCGACCGAGGAGTGTGTGGAACAGATCGACATCGGCGGTCCGGCCATGGTCCGGGCATCAGCGAAGAACCACGCCAACGTCGCGGTCGTTGTCGATCCCGCGGACTACCAGGACGTGCTGACCGCCGTGGCCGCTGGTGGGTTCGAGATGGCCAGCCGGGAACGGCTGGCCGCCAAGGCCTTCGCGCACACCGCGACGTACGACATCGCCGTCGCGTCGTGGCTGGGCAACGTAGTGGCACCCGACGACTCCGGATTTCCGACGTGGCTCGGGGGATCGTGGAAGCGTGCCGACGTGTTGCGCTACGGCGAGAACCCCCATCAGCCCGCAGCGCTGTACCGCGGACAGCCCGCGGGCGGACTCGCCGGCGCCCAGCAGCTGCAGGGCAAGCAGATGTCGTACAACAACTTCGTTGACTCCGACGCCGCACTGCGCGCCGCCTACGACCACGCGGAGCCGTGTGTCGCCATCATCAAGCACGCGAACCCCTGCGGAATCGCCGTGGCAGGCGACATCGCCACGGCGTACGGCAAGGCGTTGGCCACCGATCCCGTCTCCGCGTTCGGCGGGGTCGTGGCGGCGAACCGTCCGGTCACCGCCGAGATGGCGACCCAGATGGCTGACATCTTCACCGAGTGCCTGATCGCCCCAGCAATCGACGACGGCGCGTTGGCGGCGCTGGCGGGCAAGAAGAACCTGCGGATCCTGGTCGTCGATCGCGACTTCTACGAACCACGCGCGGAGTTCCGGCCCATCACCGGGGGAGTGCTACTCCAGCACACCGACATGATCGACGCGGACGGCGATGACCCCACCGGCTGGACGCTCGCCTGCGGCGACCCCGCCGACGAGGCCACACTGAAGGACCTGCAGTTCGCCTGGCGAGCCTGCCGCTCGGTCAAGAGCAACGCGATTCTGCTGGCCCACGACGGTGCGGCGGTCGGGGTCGGCATGGGTCAGGTGAATCGGGTCGATTCAGCGCGCCTGGCCGTGCTGCGGGCCGGGGACCGGGCCGCGGGATCCGTCGCAGCGTCTGATGCGTTCTTCCCGTTCGCGGACGGCCTGCAGATCCTGATCGATGCCGGAGTGGTCGCAGTCGTGCAGCCGGGTGGCTCCATGCGTGATGACGAGGTCGTCGCGGCTGCGGCGGCTGCCGGGATCACGATGTACCTGACGGGCACGCGGCATTTCTGGCATTGATCGCTCGCGCGCCGTCACCCTGGCCGCAGCGTTCACCGTCGGGGTGCTGGTCGCTGTCCAGTCCCGCATCAACGCGAGCCTGTCGATCGAGGTGGGCGGTGGCCCCATTGCTGCCGCCATCAGCTTCGGCACGGGGCTGCTCCTGGCAGTGGTGATCGTCCTCAGCAGGCCGACCATGCGCCGCTCGCTGCGAGCGCTGCCGAACCAGGTGCGCTCGGGCGGGCTGCAGTGGTGGCAACTGCTCGGCGGACTCGGTGGCGCATGGCTCGTCACCACGCAGGGCATCGTCGTTGTCGCAGTGGGCGTGACGATCTTCACCGTCGGCGTGGTCGCCGGACAGGTGGCGGGCTCGCTCGTCGTCGACCGACTCGGCCTCAGCCCCGCCGGACACCTCGGGGTGACCGCTCGACGCGGCGTCGCGGCGGCGGTGGCCCTCGCCGCAGTGATCGTTGCGACCGCCAGCCCCGGCGAGACCCAGGTGGTGTTCTCGTGGGTGGTCCTTCTGGCGGTCTCCGCAGGAGTGGGAATCTCCGTCCAGCAAGCCATCAATGGGCGGGTGTCGGCGGTGACGGGGCAGCCGATGACCGCCACGGTCGTCAACTTCGTGGTGGGGTTCAGTGCGCTGTTCGCCGCGGTGCTCCTGTTGCTGGCCACCGGTGGCCTCACGTTCTTGCACTGGCCCAGCCAGTGGTGGTTGTACCTCGGCGGTCCCATCGGCGTGCTGTTCATCGCGCTGGCCGCGTGGGCGGTGCGCGGCCTGGGCGTGTTGGTGTTCGGGCTCTTGACCATCGCGGGCCAACTGACGGGCTCGGTGATCGTGGATCTGGCGACGCCCGGTTTGGCGGCGTTGGGGTGGCTGCAGTGGATCGGACTGCTGCTCATCGCTGTGGCCGTGGTGCTCGCGGCGGTGCCCGACCGGGGCCGGTGGAGTGGGAAGATGGCACGGTGACAGCGCAAATCCTGGATGGCAAGGCGACGGCAGCGGCGATCAAGGCCGAGCTGGCCGAGCGGGTGGCCGTATTGGCGGCCGAGGGGCGCCAACCGGGCCTGGCGACCGTGCTCGTGGGCGACGATCCAGGCAGCCGCTCCTATGTCGCCGGCAAACACCGCGACTGCGAACAGGTGGGAATCCGGTCCCTCCGGGTGGACCTGCCCGCGGCGACGTCACAGTCGGAACTACTCGACCGATTGGCCGAGCTGAACGCCGACCCGGCCTGCACCGGTTACATCGTGCAACTCCCACTGCCCCGCCACTTGGACGAGGGCGCAGCGCTGGAGGCGATCGACCCGCGCAAGGACGCGGACGGACTGCACCCGGTGAACCTGGGGCGATTGGTGTTGGGGATCGACGCCCCCCTGCCCTGTACGCCACGCGGCATCGTGGAACTGCTGCGGCGCCATGATGTGGCGCTCAACGGTGCCGAGGTCTGTGTGATCGGACGCGGGGTGACGGTCGGACGGCCACTCGGACTTCTGCTGACCCGCCGGTCCGAGAACGCGACCGTGACGCTGTGCCATACCGGCACCCGCGATGTCGCGGCCCACACCCGCACGGCGGACATTGTCGTGGTGGCCGCCGGAGTGCCCGGCCTGCTGACCGCGGACATGGTCAAGCCAGGGGCCGCGGTTCTGGACGTGGGAATCACCCGCACCCAGGCCGGACTCGTCGGTGACGTTGCCGCAGACGTCCACGAGGTGGCCGAGTGGGTCGCGCCGATGCCCGGTGGGGTTGGTCCCATGACCCGCGCCATGCTGTTGGCCAATGTCGTGGACACCGCTGAGGCGCTGCCATGAGTGACGAGTACGAGGACCTTCCCAGTAACGTCATCGCGCTGCGGGGCGTCACGCCCAAGGCTCGTTATGGCGCACCCGTGCTGGTCCTGGCGGTCGGCGCGGTCGGGCTGGCCCTGCTGTTCGTGAACTTCCGGCTCGGGGTCTTCGTCTTCACCGGTGCGGTGGTGTTGGCGCTCGTGCTTCGGATCGTGCTGCCGACCCGGCAAGCGGGACTGCTGGTTGTTCGCACCAAGGCGATCGACGTGACCGTCATGTCGATCCTGGCCGGGGGCCTCCTCCTGCTGGCCTTGCTGGTTCCGTAGCGCCGTTGCCCGCTGACTGCCTGCAGGCAGCCCCTGGGTACCCTGGGGTGTCACCATCAGCAGGAGGATTTCGTATGGCTCGTCAGGGCAAGGTCACCGTTGTCGGCGCCGGCTTCTATGGCTCCACCACCGCTCAGCGGCTCGCGGAGTACAACATCTTCGACGAGGTCGTGTTGACCGACATCATCGAAGGGAAGCCCGAAGGCTTGGCGCTGGACCTGAACCAGTCACGTCCGATCGAGGGCTTCGAGACCAAGGTGACGGGCCAGGCGACCGGACCCAACGGCGAGGGGTACGAAGCCATCGCGGGCTCCGACATCGTCGTGATCACCGCGGGACTTCCCCGCAAGCCGGGGATGAGCCGCATGGACCTCATCGAGACGAACGCCAAGATCATGCGGGCGGTGGCCGAGAACGTCGCTAAGCACGCCCCCGATGCGGTGATCATCAACGTGGCCAACCCACTGGACGAGATGACGGCACTGGCGCAGATCGTGACCGGGTTCGACAAGAGCAAGATCATTGGTCAGGCGGGCATGCTCGACACCGCTCGCTTCACGAACTTCGTGGCGGAGAAGCTCGACGTTCCGGTGGAGACCGTGACGACCCTGACGCTGGGATCGCACGGGGACACCATGGTCCCCGTGCCGTCGCAGTGCACGGTCGGCGGCAAGCCCCTGTCGGATCTGCTGAGTGCCGACGAGATCGAGGACCTGGTCACGCGCACTCGCAACGGTGGGGCTGAGGTCGTCGCGTTGCTCAAAACCGGATCGGCGTACTACGCGCCATCCGCTGCGGCCGCCCGCATGGCCAAGGCCGTCATCGAGGACTCCGGCGCCGTCATGCCCGTGTGCGCCTGGGTGGATGGCGAATACGGCATCGAGGGCGTGTACCTGGGAGTGCAGGCGGAGATCGGCCGCGAAGGCATCCGCCGCATCGTCGAAACTCCGCTGACCGACACCGAACTCGCGGGCCTCAAGGAGGCCGCCGAGGCTGTGCGCGCCAAGCAAGCCGACGTGCAGAGTCTGTGACGGGGAGTCAGTAGTAAGAACCGGCCCGCGGGTCGTACCGGAAGGAAGTCATGTCCAAGATCAAGGTGCAGAACCCGGTCGTCGAACTCGACGGCGACGAGATGACGCGGATCATCTGGTCCTTCATCAAGGAGCAGTTGATCCTGCCGTACTTGGACATCGACCTGAAGTACTACGACCTGAGCATCGAGAACCGCGACGCCACCGACGATCAGGTGACGATCGACTCGGCCCATGCGATTCAGCAGTACGGGGTGGGCGTCAAGTGCGCCACGATCACCCCCGACGAGGCCCGGGTCGAGGAGTTCGGCCTCAAGGAGATGTGGAAGTCGCCGAACGGCACGATCCGCAACATCCTGGGCGGCGTGATCTTCCGCGAACCGATCATCATCAGCAACATCCCGCGCCTGGTTCCCGGGTGGACGAAGCCGATTGTCATCGGCCGTCACGCGTTCGGTGATCAGTACCGCTCGACGAACTTCGTGGTTCCGGGTGAGGGCACCTTGACCATGACCTTCACCCCCAAAGACGGTTCGGCTCCCATGGAGTTCGACGTGTTCGACTTCCCGGGCGGCGGGGTGGCCATGGGCATGTACAACCTCGACGACTCCATCCGCGACTTCGCCCGTGCATCGATGCGCTACGGCCTGGCCCGCAACTACCCGGTGTACCTGTCGACGAAGAACACGATCCTCAAGGCTTACGACGGTCGGTTCAAGGATCTCTTCGCCGAGGTGTATGCCGACGAGTTCCAGGCGGACTTCGAGGCTGCCGGGCTGACCTACGAGCATCGCCTCATCGACGACATGGTCGCGGCCGCGATGAAGTGGGAGGGCGGCTACGTCTGGGCGTGCAAGAACTACGACGGTGACGTGCAGTCCGACACCGTGGCGCAGGGCTTCGGATCGCTGGGCCTGATGACGTCCGTGCTGATGACTCCCGACGGCCAGACCGTCGAGGCCGAAGCGGCGCACGGCACGGTGACCCGGCATTACCGGCAGCACCAGCAGGGCAAGCCCACGTCGACCAACCCGATCGCGTCGATCTTTGCGTGGACGCAGGGGCTGGCGCACCGGGGTCGCATGGACGGCACCCCCGAGGTCACGGAGTTCGCCCAGACGCTGGAGCGTGTCTGCGTCGAGACCGTCGAGAGCGGCAAGATGACCAAGGACCTCGCGCTGCTCATCGGGCCGGACCAGCCGTTCCAGACGACGCAGGAGTTCCTGGCGTCGATCGACGAGAACCTGCAAGCCGCCATGGCCGACTAGGGCCTAGGTCCTGAGGTATTTCCCTGCCGGGTCACGGGGTCGACGGTCTCCCTAGCCTGATTGCGTGGCCGGGTGGTGGTTCTCGCGGCATCCGTGGGACCAGCCCAAGCGGGCGACCAGGGGGCGGCCGAGGAGATCTTGCGGTCGGCCGCCAGACGACTGACCGGCGATGCTCGCGAGTGGCGCAAAGGATGCGTAAGGACCCCTTGCAGGAGCCGTCCCCGACTGGCTCTATGGAATCAAGGAGGTGCTCACCATGACCTCGACCGATTCAGTGGGACGCATCGCAGCGACCTGTGCCTTCCTGCTCCTGATCCCCAGCACCATCGCCTTGGGGAAACTGCTGGACAACTTCACTCTCACGAGCGTTCTTCTGGTCCTGTTCGCCGAGGTCCTCACTGTTGCGATTCTGTCGAACGTATATGTGGCGGTGGCTGCCGCTGTCGTCGCAGTCCTGGCCGCCAACTGGTTCCTCGTGCTGCCCTACTACACCTTCTACATCGCCGACCCGACCGATGTGATCGCGCTGATGGTGTTTATTGCCGGCGCGATTCTGACCAGCTGGCTGGTCCATCGCGCCGAACAGGTGAGATCGGCGGCCGAGCGCAGTCGCAGCGAGGCTGACGCCTTCCGTATCCTGATGCGTGAGAGGTGGCCTTCGAGCGACCCCACCGTGGCCCTGCGTCTGCTCATGGGCATCACCGGGCTGGACGAGATCGAGATCCGCGACCCGAATGGGAGTCGAATCGCAGCGGTCGAGGAGTCAGTGAGCGCGGCGCACGAAGATTTCGTCGTGATCGACGAGGAACTTCCCGATCAGTACCTCTTGATCGGCAGTGGACCCCTGGCTGTGCGTCCAGACCGGGATGTCGTGGTCGCTCTGGGAACCGCTGCTGTGCGAAGTTATGAGACCGCGAGGGCAATAGGGCGCAAGTGACCGGAGCCCTCGTGGCGACCCGGCTGGCTCGAGTTGTGGTTGGGTGGACCGGTGAGGGTCATCACCGTCAATGTCAACGGCGTCCGCGCTGCCGCACGCAAAGGCGGTCTGGCGCAACTGTTGGGGGAGCGGCCGGACCTGATCACCGTCCAAGAGGTGCGATCCTCGTCGGTGCAACTCGTCGAGGTGTTGGCGGCGCAGGGGTTTCGGGAATGGTCGGTCGTCCACGCCCCCTGCCGTGCCCAGCTCGGCCGCAACGGTGTCGCGGTGCTGTCGGCTCAGCCCATCACGGCGACCACGGTGGGCCTGCCGCAGTTTGAGGATGATGGGCGCTGGATCGAGGCAACCGTCGACATGGGCGATCGGCCGCTCATCGTCGTGTCCGCCTATGTCCCCAAGGGTCATGCCGGCGAGCCGGTGCAGGACCACAAGATGGAGTTCCTGGCGGCGGCCACCCGTCGGATGAGGCAACTGAAGGAGTCCGGTGCCGATGTCCTCGTGACCGGGGACCTCAACATCGCGCGCACCGAAGCCGACCTCAAGAACTGGAAGCAGCGGATCGGCAAGTCCGGATTCCTGTCTGAGGAACGCGCCGTCCTGGACTCCTGGGAGCAGGAGGGGTGGGTAGATCTGGGGCGAGCACTGTCTGGCCCGGGACCGGGACCGTACACCTGGTGGTCCCAGCGGGGACGCGCGTTCGACAACGACGCCGGGTGGCGGATCGACTATGTATGGGCCACTCCCGCCTTGGCTGCGCGCGCGACGGGAACAACAGTGCTGCGGGCGGACTCGTGGGATACCCGGTGGAGCGATCATGCCCCGGTACTGGTGGACTTCGCCCACCCGGGCGGGACCGACACCCCATAGCCCAATGATCGACGCTGGGCTCTTTCTCGCACCGACCCTTACCGTCGCTTCCGCCGCGGATATCGCCGGTAATCGACGGGAAGGGTCACCCGGAGCCTTCTGGATGCAAACGTCGGGAGCGCACGATCACGTCACGCAGGTGCACCGCGTTGCCGCCGGGGTGGCTGGTGCGCGTGTTGTCGTAGGCGGCTTCGATGAGCCAGTCCGGTTCGACGCTCCTCCCCTTGGCGCGCTACTACGGGGTCACCCTCGACTCCCTCGTTGACGCCCCCCGCACTGCCGACCCGCGGATCGACCTGCGCCCGATGTCATGCTCAGACGGGTCGGTCATCATCCCGCTCACCCGTCGCCCCGGCGGCATCCAGGCCTACAAGTTCGTCCTCCCCGCCGGCAGCGACCACACCGTCCCTGACCTGCGGTCCCATGAGGGGTACGACTGGGCCTACGTCCTCAACGGCACCCTCCGACTCGTGCTCGGCGACCACGATCTGCTCCTGAGCGCGGGCGAAGCAGCGGAATTCGACACCCGCACGCCGCATTGGTTCGGCGCTACCAGTGCGGGTCCCGTTGAATACCTCAGCCTCGTCGGGCGCCAGGGGCAGCGCGCGCATGTCCGTGCGACCACGGTTCGTCGCTAGGGCCCGCTTGTCGTTTCGCCGGAGATCCCCTCGGCGATACGGCTAAGGTCTGCTCGTGGCTGCCTCCGTGTCCCTCCAGACGTCGACTCCCATCCCGACGCCCACTCCGACGACGCCAACACCGATCCCGCCGACGCAGCCGCCACCGCCCACGTCGACCGAGACCGAGACAGCCACCGCGACGGTGACCGCCACGCCGATCCCCTCGCCGACGAGCAACTCCGACTCGGGTGACTCCGGCTCACTGATGTGGCTGTGGTTGGCCTTGATCGTCCTCGGCGTCGCTCTCGTGATCACGTTCGCCGTGCTGGCGGAGCGGCGCAGCAAGGCCCGCGAGTGGCACGAGAGCGCGGATCGGACGATGCGGTCGATCCGTTGGGTGAACGACACGTACGTCCCGCAACTGCTGGCAGTGGGCAGCGGGCTCGAGATGCAGCAGACCTGGCCAGCTGGCCAGGCGCAGATCAGCCACTTGGACGCGGAGTTGGTCGGCCTTCAGTCTCAGGCGAAGGGAACTGACCAGGTCACCGCAGTCCAGACGGTGCGCAACTGCCTGGCCAGCCTGGGTCAAGCAGTGAACCAGACAGTCAGCCTCGCCGCCAGTGGCCAGTCGCCGGATCTGCAACGGCAGGCGCTGGCAAGCGTTCAGCAGGCGCGGTCCGCACTGGGGGCGTCCTTGTCGGGTGTCTTGGCGTTGCGTCCCAAGTCCTGACTCAGTCGTCTGTGGCCGGCGGCACAGCCGCTGGCTCTGGCGTGACTGGGGCGACGCGCAACCGCTCGATGCGCCGACCATCCATCGTGAGCACCGTCAGTTCGCAGTTGGCGTAGGTGACCTGGTCGGCAACGGTGGGGAGGCGGCCGAGCTGATGGATGACGTAGCCAGCCACGGTCTCGTAGGGGCCGTCCGGTAGCGATATTCCGAACTCG
>CAZCRC010000046.1:0-11521 GCA_964500995.1 uncultured Actinomycetes bacterium | reverse complement strand
AACGGCGAACTGAACAAGTGGGAGACCATCAAGCAGTTCCGGGTCATCCCGCAGGAACTCACCGTGGACGATGGCTTCCTGACGCCGAGCCTGAAGGTCAAGCGCAAGGTGGTGGAGGAGCAGTTCTCCGGCCTTGTCGACGACATCTACAGCGGGAAGCGCTGACCCAGCAACAGACACGCAGCGCCGGACGGTCACCACGCCGTCCGGCGCTGCGTTTCTATGTGCATGTGCCGTACTGCGCAAGCCGGTGCGGCTACTGCGACTTCAACACCTACGTCCCCGGCGAGGCCGGGCGCGGCGCGCAGTCCGAATGGCGTCGTGCCGCGACCCAGGAGGTCCGGGACGCGAGAGCGCGCTTGAAGGATGATCCCAGGCCGGTGTCGTCGATCTTCTTCGGCGGCGGAACTCCGACGATCCTCCCGGTCGCGGATCTCGCTGCTGTCATCGCCACGATCAGTTCGGAGTTCGGGCTCGCGCCCGATGCCGAAGTCACGGTCGAGGCGAACCCGGAGAACGTGACACCGGGGCTGCTGGATGACCTACTCGCGGCCGGGGTCACCCGGCTGTCGATCGGAATGCAGAGCGCCGACCCGGCCGTGCTCTCGGTGTTGGATCGCCGTCACCGCCCCGGCGGGGCGATCCAGGCAGCTCGGATGGCTGACCTGGCGGGATTCCGACGCGTGAGTCTGGACCTCATCTATGGCACCCCGGGGGAATCGCTGACCTCGTGGCGGGAGACCCTTGCCGCTGCTGTCGGCACCGGGATCACCCACGTCTCTGCCTACGCGCTGAAGATCGAATCGGGCACCGCGCTGGCCCGACGGGTGGCTGCTGGTGAGCTCCCCGCGACCGACGACGACTTCGCGGCAGCCTGTTACGAGGCCGCCGACGAGGTCCTGAGTTCGGCCGGACTGCCCTGGTATGAGATCTCGAACTGGGCAGTTCCGGGGCACGAGTGTCAACACAACGTCGGCTACTGGGTGGGTGACGACTGGTGGGGCGTGGGCCCCGGCGCACACAGCCACCTGGCCGGTGAGCGGTTCTGGAATGTGCGGCACCCGGCGCGCTGGTCGCAGGCGATCGCGGCAGGCTCCAGTGTCGTCGCGGGGAGCGAGACGCTATCAGAGCAAGAAGCGCGGCTCGAGCGCATCATGCTGGGAGTGCGGCTGTCGGAAGGATTTGACCCGATCGATCTGGTTGGCTCGTCGGGCCCTCCGGTTGCAGTCGCGCTCGCTGAACGCGGGCTGCTGGAACGATGCCCGGTCGGCTGGCGATTGACCCGACGGGGCCGCCTGCTCGCCGACGCGGTCACGCTGGAACTGTCGGACGTCGCTTCCTGACGGGTTGACCACCCCGGCCACGTGGCCATGACACCGGCAACGACAATGACGAGGTGACCTTGCCCGCTGACGAACACCGCGTGGCGTCAGGCTCTCGGTGGGTGCTCGTGGTCAATGTGGTGGCAGCCGTGGTGGCCATCGGGGCATTCCTGGTTCGGGTCGGTCGATCGCTGGACCAGGCCGACTGGGGCTACGCCGCCGCGGAGTGGCTCACGAACTACGACGCAGGAGTCGTCCGACGAGGTCTCGGCGGGCAACTCATCGACGGGGTCCCCTGGCTGGATCAACGGGCGACGCTGCTCGTGGTGGTGACCACGTTGTTCGTCGCCGTGGTGGCCCTGCAGGCGATGGCGGTGGGACTCAGTGTGGCCCGGCTGGGGAACGCGTGGCCGCTCTTGGTCTGGCTGCTCCCGGCTGGGCCGCTGTTGGCGACCCTGCAACCGGCGTGGCAACCCATGCCGGCGTTCGCGAACCAATTCATGTTCCGCAAGGAGTACCTGGGCTATCTGCTGCTGCTTGCGGTTGCCGTGGTGCTCCTGCGGTGGCCGGGACTCCTGCAGCACCACCGGATGTCCGCAGCCATCGTGGTCGGGGTGGGATTCGGGCTGGCTGCCTTCGTGCACGAGGCGCTGATGCTCCCCGCCGCGGCGGCAGTGGCGATGCTGTTCGTCTTCATCTCACCGGGATCACCGGTTCGGCGAGCACTCAGCGCGGCGCTGGTGCTGGGACCCCCGATCCTGGTGGCCGCTGGGTTTGTCCTCGCCGGGCCGCTGCGGCCCGGGTCGGCGGACACGATCGTTGCCGGACTCGATCCCGCGACGCAGGTGTGGCTGGGGGGACCCGACGCGATCCGGAACAGCTCCCCGTACTACTGGCTGGAGCAGGGGACTGCGGTGGGGATCGGCTTCACCCAGGATGCAGTGATCAACTCCGGGGCGTGGCGGGGGTGGCTGGTGATCGGGCTGCTCGCTGCCGGGTTCGTGGTGGTGGCAGCCTCGCTCGCGGACGCGCGAAGGGTGACCGCGGGTGATCGGGTCGCTGCTGGACTGGTGATAGTGGTGGTGACCGCTCCGCTCTTCGTCCTCGGCGCCGACACCGGACGCTGGCTGAGCGTGCTGGGCTTCCTGACCCTCAACACCGCTCTGATGATCTCCGCCGGAAGGCACACTGTCGGAGGTCCGGTGGGGGCACGGTCGCGGCTGCTGGCGGTGGTCGCGCTGGTCCTAATCGCACTGACGCTCGCGGCTGGGCTGCCGGAGACGGGTGACCCAGCCGGATTGCTGCTCGGCCGGCACTGACCGGAATTGGTCGGCGATGGTGGCTATTGCGGTGGCGGGGCAGCGACCGGGTTGAGGGCGATCAGGCCCGCCGACGTGACAACGCGGGTCAGATTGGCGTCGCTGGTCACCACAACAGTGTCACGCCCGAAGAGCAGGGCCGATGCGGCGTGAATCGCGTCGAGGGTCTTGACGTGGTCGGAGATCAATTCAGCAGTGGTCAGAACGGCTTCGCTGACGGGCATGAACGCGATGTTGTCGAGAATGACGTCGCCCTCGGTCACGGGGCGTCCTTCGCGGCGCAGAACTCGGATGAGTTCAGTACGCAGCAGTCGGGAGGACACCAGGGCGTGGGCGCTGGTGGCGGTGACGGTATCGAACCATCGCTGGGCGGCTCGGGTGCCGGTCAGGGCGTGGACGGCAATCGAGGTGTCGAGGTAATAGGTGCTGCCGTGCGGCGCGGCACTACTGCTCACCGGTCCGACTTCATGTCGGCGATGAGCTCATCCGCTGAGGCTGCGGTCGTGAGTTTCCAGGCACTTCGCGCCGCCAGGTTGGTGGGGGCCGGATTTCTCGGCGGGGTCACCCGAATCACCGCATCGTCGGTCGGAGGGATCAACTGGGCAACTGGTCGGCGATGCCTGGTGACGACATACGACTCGCCCGCCTCGACAGCTGCAATCGCCTCGGTGGGATTCTGTCGCAGTTGCGCGACCGTGATCGTCCTCATGACCACTATCGTAGCGGGCAATTATCTACCTGGGTCTACCTTCGGAGTCGTCAGGTCGACGGTGCGCCCGCCAGTTTCGTGGTCACGGCTGGCTAGCTCCAGGACGTCCAGAATCTCGTGACCGATCAGTTCCTGTCGCTCCAGCAGTGCGTCCCGAAGTGCCTCGACCAAGTGACTGTTGGCGGTCAGCAGGGCCACCGTCTCGGCCTTCTCGCGGTTCAGCAGTTCGTCCACCTCGGCGCGCGTGGCGGGATCCCCGAGAACCCGGCCCACCAGGTTCGTGTCCGACAACTGCGAACCCGCGACCGCCTGCAGGCTGATCAGGGACTCACCCATGCCGCAGGCACCGATCATCTGGGAGGCGACCGTGGTCGCATACGACAGATCGCTGGCGGGTCCGGTCGAGACCTCGCCGAAGAAGATCTCTTCGGCCGCCTGTCCGCCCAGCGCGATCTTGATCATCGCGACCAGTTCCGACTGGGACCGCGTGAACACATCGTCGGTGTCGCTGTGGCCCAACATGCCCAGTGCGTCCTTGCGTTTGATAATGCTCAGGATGTCCAGGCGGCGGTGCGGGGCCACCAAGTAGGCCATGGTCGCGTGGCCGGACTCGTGAGTGGCGATCAGGCGCTGTTCGTGGGCTGTGTACGCGACCGGTTGCCCCATGCCGACCTCTTCGGTCAGGCGGGCCTTCTCCAGATCGGTGCGGTTCATGGATGTTGCGCCCCGCCGCAGCGCGTTGACCAGTGCCTCATCGAAGACGTGTTCGAGCATCGCCGGGGTGTAGCCCAGCGTGATCGCGGCGATGGCAGCACGCACGTCGTCCTGGTCGAGTTCGGCGTCGTGGTTGCGTGTCCGCAGAGCGTTGTCGATCAGCGCACGGCGGCCCGCGAACGAGGGCGGCTCGAACGCGATCCGTCGATCGAAGCGCCCTGGGCGCAGCAGCGCCGGGTCCAGATTGTCGGCACGGTTCGTCGCCGCGATCAGCAGGATGTTGGCGGGCGCAGGTGCCGGCCGGGCGATCTGACGGTGAGCGGGCAGCACGAGGTTCACCCGATCAACCAGCCAGGTTCGGAAGCGTTGGCCGCCGGTGGGGGTGTCGAACGACTGCATCTGGATGAGCAGTTCGTTCACGACTCCGCCCGTCCCTTCGCTGATGACCTTCAGCGTCTCCATCGGATGGCCCGCCAGCGAGGTCGCAGGAGAGGCGGAGTTCGAGACCCCGGAGCGCGCCAGCGCGATCGCGTCGATCTCTTCGATGAACCCGATCGCCCCGCCCTCGGCGCGGGCCGCCTTGCGCAGTGCCTTGAAGTAGGAGCGGATCTTGCGGCTGGTGGCGCCGTAGTACATGGACTGGAAACTGGTCGCCGAGACGAACAGGAACGGCACCCCCGCGTCACGCGCGATCGCCTTGGCGGTGAACGTCTTGCCCGTTCCGGGCGGCCCCTCGAACAACAGTCCGCGGCGGGGCGAGCCGCCCATCTCGCGCGAGAACGTCTTGTGGGCCAGGAACAGGTCGAGGGACCGGTTGATGTCCTCCTTGATCGGTTCGATGCCGACGACATCGGCGAGCCCGATGTCCAGTTGCTCCGGTCGGTACGTCACGTGTGGTGAGCGGCCTGCCCCCAGCGTCATGGCGAACATGGTCGCCAGCATTGCGGCGAAGAAGATGACCACCACGACCAGGAACGGATCCACCCGCGGGAAGCTCAGATTCGTGACATCGAGCGGGTTGCCCAGTAGCACCCGCAGCCATAAGTAGGCCAGCGGGATCCCCAGCACGATGGCCACTGACCGAAGCCGAGACCGACGCTTGCGTTCCCGGCTCACTGCGACGTCGGAGACGTTGTGCAGAATCGATGTCGAGGAGTCCATGGGCATCCCCTTCCCTTGATGTCGATCACGTTCCGTAATCGTGCGACGGTCTCCCATAGTTCGTCATGGGGACGAAATGCACCAAGTCGGACACCGGTATTCGCCCGTTCGGACCTACCGTCGGGGGTTCGTGGGCGCCGATACCCGGGGATTCTCCTCCGACGTGACCCGCAGGTGGTCCAAACACTTGGCACTCGGGGCCGGTCAGTGCCAAGGTCGTCATAGACAGCCATCGAACCGCGGGAGGTGGGTCATGAGTGACGATCGCCGACTGGCCGTGCTCCGCGCGATCGTCGAGGATTTCGTGGCCAGCAACGAACCGGTGGGGTCGAAGTCCATCGTTGACCGGCACGAGCTGGGGGTGTCGCCAGCGACGATTCGTAACGACATGGCCGCGCTGGAGGACGAGGGCCTCATCGTGCAGCCGCACACGAGTGCCGGTCGGATCCCCACGGACAAGGGGTATCGCCTCTTCGTCGACCGACTGGCCGAGGTTCGACCCATGTCGGCGGCCGAGAAACGCGCCATCCACACGTTCCTGGACTCCGCGGTGGACTTGGACAATGTCGTCGAGCGTGCAGTTCGGCTCCTGTCCCAGCTGACCCATCAGACCGCCTTGGTGCAGTACCCGTCCCTGCAACGGTCCCGCGTGCGCCACGTCGAGTTCGTCCCGATGCCGCCGCGGCGGCTGCTGGTCGTCTTGATCGCTGACTCCGGTCGAGTCGAGCAGCGTCTGGTGACGTGTCCCAGCGACATCGATGAGTCGGTGGCGGCGGATCTGCGCGCCCGGGTGAACGCCGAGTTGCACGAGAAGCCGTTCGTCGAGGTCGGTGCGGTACTTCGGGATCTGGCGCAGCAGTTCCCGCCGGACCAGCGCGCACTGGTCGACGCGGTCTTGGCAACGCTCGCGGACGCGGCTCAGGAACAGGTGGGGGAGCGCGTCGTGATTGCCGGGACCTCGCACCTCGCCCGCCGGGGCCAGGACTTCCCGCAGTCGCTGTACCCCGTCCTGGAGGCGCTGGAGGAACAGATGATCCTGTTGCGGCTCTTGGGCGAGGCGACGGCGACTGATGAGATCAACGTCCGGATCGGACACGAGAACGACGTCGCCGCCATGGGCTCAGTTTCCGTGGTGACATCCGGGTACGGCCCCACGGACACGGCGGTGGCGCACCTGGGTGTGCTCGGGCCGACCCGGATGGACTACCCCGGGTCGATCACGGCGGTCCGTGCGGTGGCTCGGTACCTGGGCCGCATTCTCGCTGAGCAATGAGGCCGCCGGCCGTTGCTGGACTGCAGTGCGCCGGGAGTGCAGTAAATTTGAGCGGTGCCTCCGCGTAATGACTACTACGACGTCCTCGGCGTCGCTCGTGACGCCGACCCGCAGGAGATCAAGCGGGCCTACCGTCGCCTCGCGCGGGAGTTGCATCCCGACCTGAACCCGGACCCGGTGACACAGGAACGCTTCAAGGACGTCACCGTCGCGTACGAGGTGCTCGGTGACCCCGAGAAGCGCCGGATGTACGACAACGGCATCGACCCCATGGCCAGTGGGCCGGGCGGTGCGGCGGGAAACTTCGACTTCGGCGACCTGATGGATGCCTTCTTCGGCCCGTCATCGCCCCGTGGTCCCCGCTCCCGACAACAGCGCGGGCAGGATGCCCTGATCCGGATCCAGGTGGAACTGGACGAGGTCATGTTCGGCTCGGAACGGGAAGTCACGATCGACACCGCTGTCGCCTGCTCGTCGTGCGAGGGCGCCGGCACTGCTCCGGGCACCGACGTCGTGGGGTGCACGATGTGCAAGGGCCGCGGCGAGATTCAGTCGGTGCAGCGGTCGTTCCTGGGTCAGGTCATGACGACCCGAGCCTGCCCGCAGTGTCGTGGGTTCGGCACGGTCATCCCGCATCCGTGTCCCGAGTGTTCCGGTGATGGCCGCGTCCGAACGCGACGCACGGTCGGGTTCCGCATCCCTGCCGGTGTCGAGACCGGCACGCGCATCCAGTTGGCCGGTGAAGGGGAGGTCGGCACCGGTGCTGGTCCCGCTGGTGACCTCTACGTCGAGATCGTCGAGAAGCCCCACCCGGTGTTCCAGCGGCAGGGCGACGACCTGCACTGCACAATCTCATTGCCCATGACGGCCGCCGCACTGGGCGCGGAGATTCCGCTGGAGACGCTCGACGGGCCGGAGTTGATCACTGTTGCCGCTGGGACTCAGCCAGGCGCGGAGCACACGCTGCGCGACCGTGGTGTGCCTCGGTTGCGCGGCGCCGGACGTGGGACGCTCACCGTACATCTGCAGGTGCAGACTCCCACCGGGCTCGACGATGAGCAGACCGAGCTGCTGCGGCAACTGGCCCGGCTGCGCGATGAGGAGAAGCCCAGCGCAACTCCCCTGAGTCAGGAGTCGACGGGGTTCTTCACTCGGATCAAGGACGCTTTCGCGGGCAAGTAGCCCCGTCGCCGTCGCCCTGGACCCCCAAACTCGATGAGCAATCCCGTCTTCCTGCTGTCGGTGGCGGAGTTGCGCGTCGTCGCTCCCGGGGCGGATCTCACCGTCGGTGGGGACGAGGGCCGCCATGGGGTGGCGGCGCGACGGCTGCGGGTGGGGGAGTCGGTGGACCTCGTGGACGGTGCGGGACGCCGTGCCACGGGAACCGTGGCAGCCACCGGATCGCGGGACTTCACGGTGTCGGTGCTGACAGTCGTGGATGAGCCGGAGCCACAGACGCGTCTGACCGTGGTGCAAGCGCTGGCCAAGGGTGACCGGGCGGAGTCGGCCGTGGAGATGCTCACCGAGTGCGGGGTGGACCGCATTGTGCCCTGGTCAGCCCACCGCAGTGTGTCCGTGTGGCGGGGTGAGCGGGCCCGCAAGGGCGCGAATCGGTGGCGCGCGGTGGCCGCGGCAGCCACGAAGCAGTCCCGGCGCAGCCGAGTGCCGACGATCAGCGATTTGTCGGATTCGGAACGGGTCGCCCAGCTCCTTTCCGAGGCACGGTTGGGACTTGTCCTGCATGAGGAAGCGGCAGCGCGGTTGTCACGCCTGGACCTGCCCGCCGGCGGCGGTGACGTCGTGGTGGTGGTTGGTCCTGAAGGTGGGATCACGCCCGACGAGCTGGCCCGGTTCGACAGTGCGGGCGCCCTGACCGTAAGGCTCGGTGAGTCCGTGCTACGGACGTCCACGGCCGGGGTCGCCGCTGCTGCGATCCTGCTCGCGGCGTCGGGCCGGTGGGACTGACCTCAGGGCCGTGCCCGCGTGGGCTACGCCGAGCAGTAGTTTGCTGTCATGAGTGAGTGCTTGTTCTGCAGCATCGTCGCTGGTGAGATCCCGGCGGACATCGTTCACAGCGATGACAACTTCGTCGCCTTTCGCGACATCAATCCGCAGGCGCCGGTCCACGTCCTGGTGATTCCACGAGAGCATTACGCCACCGCCGCGCACTTGGCGGAAGCCTCACCGTTGCTGGCCGGGCAGATGGTGCAGACCGTCACCGACCTCGCCGCGGAGTTCGGGATCGCGACGGACGGGTACCGGATGGTCGTCAACACCGGCGACGCCGGGGGGCAAACCGTTCATCACGTCCACACCCACCTGCTCGGGGGCCGCAATCTGACGTGGCCACCCGGCTGAGCGGCCCGCGGGTGGACGAGGGGCCGGGGAACAGGGACCATGGGGAGTTCACAGCCGGATGGGGAGTGACAACATGACGACCACAGGCGTGGAAGCACGCATCGTGGTGCCCGCCTCGCAGCAGATGGTAGGGATCCTGGGAGTTTCCGACTCCTTGCTCCGCGTCGTGGAGAACTCGTTCCCCGAACTCACGATCTTCGTGCGAGGCAACGAGATCGACGTCGCCGGGCCCGAGCACGAGGTGCGCCTCGTCGAGCAGTTGTATGCCGAACTGCTGGCCGTGCTGCGGACCGGACAGGCTCTCACCGCCGACGCTGTGGAGCGGTCCATCGGGATGCTGCGTGCCGGTGACGCAGTGCCGTCGAATGTCCTGACCGCCAACATCTTGTCCAATCGCGGCAAGACGATCCGACCCAAGACGCTGAACCAGAAGACCTACGTCGATGCCATCGACAAGAACACGATCACGTTCGGTATCGGCCCCGCAGGCACCGGCAAAACGTATCTGGCAGTCGCCAAGGCCGTGCAGGCGCTGCAGCGCAAGGACATCAGCCGGATTGTGCTCACCCGGCCCGCCGTTGAGGCGGGCGAACGCCTGGGGTTCCTGCCCGGCACCCTGAGCGAGAAGATCGACCCGTACCTGCGGCCGTTGTATGACGCCCTGCACGACATGATCGACCCTGATTCGATCCCGCGTCTCATCACCAGCGGGACGATCGAGGTCGCGCCGCTGGCCTACATGCGGGGTCGCACCCTCAATGACGCGTTCATCATTCTCGACGAGGCGCAGAACACCACGCCGGAGCAGATGAAGATGTTCCTGACCCGACTGGGATTCGGATCGACGATGGTCGTCACGGGCGACGTGACCCAGGTGGACCTGCCCAACGGGCAGTCGTCGGGACTGCGGATCGTCGAGGAGATCCTCACCGGCCTGAACGACGTCGCCTTCTGCACCCTCACCGCTCACGACGTGGTGCGTCACCAGTTGGTCGGACGCATCGTCGAGGCCTACGGCCGGTGGGACTCCCAGCAGGATCGCAACCGGCCACCGACCGGGCGTCGGCCCGGGGATCATCGGGGCGTCCGTGGCTGAGCGCAGCGGACTTGATGTCCGTGATGACACTGGCGAGGACCACCAGGTCGGGGATCTCGCGACATTGGCGGCGTTCCTGCTCGATCGCACGGGGATGGCCGCCGACTGCGAACTGTCCGTGACACTGGTGGACGAGGCCACCATGGCCGCCCTGCATGTGGAGTGGATGGACGAGCCGGGCCCCACCGACGTCCTGAGTTTTCCGATGGACGAGTTGCGGATGCCGGCGCCCGGCGCTGAGCCCGTGAGCGGAGTTCTCGGTGACGTGGTGCTGTGTCCGGCCGTCGCCCACCGGCAGGCCGTGGTGGCCGGGCATTCGCCGGAGCATGAACTCAGGGTGCTGTTGACCCACGGCGTCCTGCATCTGCTGGGCCACGATCACGCGGAACCCGACGAGGAGCGGGTCATGTTCTCGCTGCAGCGGCAATTGGTCGCCGACTACGAGTCCGACCTCGATCCGGTGACGCGTCCATGACCTCTCAGCCCTTGCTGCTGGTGGCTGTGGTCGTCGTCCTGGTCTTGCTCAGTTGGTTCTTCGTGGCGGCGGAGACGGCGTTCTCGGGTCTGTCCCGCGTGCGCCTGCAGGAACTGCGCGACTCGGGAAACCGCCGAGCGGGGCGCCTCATCCCCATGGCCGAAGACCCCACCCGCTACGTCAATGTCCTCCTACTGGCACACACGTTCGTCACTCTGGCGGCGTTGGCCGTGCTGTACGTCGCGATGGACCAATGGTTCCCCCAGGATTCCCGTTGGGACCTGATCACCGCGACGCTGGTGATGACCGTGGTGTCGTACGTGGTGCTCGGGGTGTCGGCGCGCACGGTGGGGCGACAGCATCCCGAAAAGGTGGCCGCGGCGTCTGCGGGGACCGCTCGGCTGCTCGCGTTCCTGCTGACGCCACTGTCGGCGCTGCTCATCCTGCTGGGCAACGCCATCACCCCGGGTCGCGGTTACCGCCGCGGCCCGTTCGGCTCGCAGGCCGAACTACGCGAGATGTTGGACCGGGCTAGCGCCGACGCGCTCATCGAGGACGACGAGCGGCAGATGATCAACTCGGTGTTCGAACTCGGCGGCACGATCGCGCGCGAAGTCATGGTCCCGCGTACCGAGATGGTGTTCGTCGAACGCTCCAAAACCCTGCGTCAAGCCCTGTCGCTGAGTCTGCGGTCCGGCTTCTCGCGGATCCCCGTGATCGGTGATGACACCGACGACGTCGTGGGTGTGGTGTTCCTCAAGGACCTCGTACGCCGCGGATTCGAGCACCGGGACTCCGAGCAGACCGAGCGCGTGGAGTCGCTGATGCGCCCGGCGCACTTCGTGCCGGACAGCAAACCAGTCGATGAGATGTTGCGCGAGATGCAGGCCGATCGGGAGCACATGGCGATCGTCGTCGACGAGTTCGGAGGCACCGCCGGCCTTGTCACGATCGAGGACATCCTCGAAGAGATCGTGGGCGAGATCGCCGACGAGTACGACACCGGAGCACCCGAGGTCGTCCACCTGTCCGAGCACGAGATGCGCGTCAGTGCCCGGCTGTCGTTGGAGCACCTGTGTGAACTGACCGACATC
>CAZCRC010000045.1:0-11579 GCA_964500995.1 uncultured Actinomycetes bacterium | reverse complement strand
CCAATCGCCACGATCACTTGCAGGTCGCCAAAGACGGCGTAGGCCAAGGGCACGAAGACAACAGCCACGATCGCACCGATGATCAGCCCGGTCCACGCCTCTCGGCGGGCGACGCCGCCGACAGGCACCCCCACGGACAGCCCGCGGACCACCACGGTCTCGGTCTGAGTACCCACCGCATCCGCCAGGTAGATGACACCGGGAAGGAAGAAGACCAGCAGCACCTGGGATTGGATCACGCCCTCGAACGAGGACATCAGCAGGGCGGCCACCATGGCCCCGACCAGGCCCACGAGCAGCCACGGCAGTCGATGTCGCACGCGGCGAGGCACCGACTCGGTCGTGTGGGATCGGATCGCGTCCGCGTCGTGCAGCACCCCGGCGAGCCGGGACAGGTCCTCTTCGTGCTCCCACAGCAGGACGTGCATGATCCGCTGGGGCGGGACGAGCCCCTGGAAGGCGCCATCCGCAGCGACCACGGCCAACGATGATTCGCCGTGCTGAATCATCGCCCAGGCAGCCACCTCCTGATCGACCCCGGACGCGACGATCGGCGGGTCCACGTCCATCAGGTGTGCCGCCACGGCATCCTGCGGCGCCGCCAGCAGAACCTCGATACCGATCAACCCGACCAGTCGACCCTGCGACACGACCGCAATGTCTGCAAGGGTGTCGAAGGAACGCCCGACGATCCGAGTTCTGATCTGTCCGGCCGTCTCATTCGGGTCGACGATCGGCACCCGCGTGGTGGCCAGACCCGCCACCGAATCGTCGGCGCGAGTTGGCGGTGCCACAACTTCACTTTCCGCTGACCTCATACCTTCAGTGTGGCCCCGCGGTACCCGCATCGGAGTGGCGAGGGAATAGCGTGGGGTAGGAGCAGAAGCGGAGGACGATCGATATGGACAGGAACGACCTGGGGCGGGTCATCGTCAACACCCCACTCGACATCGACGCCATCGACTGGATCCCCCACGGGGATCAGGACGGCGTCCGTTACAAGGTGCTGTGGCAGTCCGGCACCACGGTGCTCGGTCTGATGCAGATCGATCCCGGAGCGCAGAACTCCGAACATACCCACGCCGGCGCCCACCATCACATCCTGGTGATGTCCGGCACCTGCCGGATGCTGGACAAGGACCTGCCCGCCGGCTCCTACGTCTACATCCCCCCGGAGGTTCCCCACGCCGCGGTGAATGACAGTGACGAACCCTGCACGTTCTTCTACACCTACCGCCCGGTTGAGGTCGATCCGACCGCCGACGAACCGGTGATCGTGGCCTGAGTCGAGAGAGGTCAGTCCACCCCAACTGCGGCCGCCAGGACATCGACCTCGGCCACAACCAGGTCCGACAGGACCTCGGGGTCGGGGACGAGCCCGGCATCGGTGGCGAAGCCGACGGTGACCTCGCCGTTGTAACTGAAGATCGTGGCGGTCATCGGCTGATCACCGGAGCATGGCGCGAAACCGACGACCTGGGCCACGGGGACCCCCGCGAACGTCATCTCGGCCCGTGGCCCGGGCACATTCGTCAAAACCCCGACGGCCTTGTTGGCGAAGAAGTTCGTCAGCGCGAACGCCACCTGGCCGGGTGATTGGGACACGACCCGCTGCAGCCCGAACGTCAGGACGGCCTCGTCGGAGTGCTTGATGCGATCCATTCGCTGATGCATCTGCAACAGCCGATCCCGAGGATCCGCCTCGTCGAGTGGCATCGGCACGAACACGAGCGCGAAGTAATTGCCCAGATCCGGGGGGAGGTTCTCCTCGATCGGTTTGAGGTTGACCGGGACCATCCAGTTCACCTCGTCGATGAACGCATCGCGATCGAGCAGGTACCGACGCAATCCCCCGGCTACGGCCGCCAACAGGACGTCGTTCACGGTCGCCCCCGCGGAACGACCGATGTCCTTGACCATCGGCAGCGGAATCGGCTGCGACCACGCGATCGCTTTGCGGGTTCCTGGCTTACCCGTCCACACCGTTCGCTCATTGCCAGACAGCGCGATCTTTGTGACCGAGGACAGGTCCCGGGTGCCTCGCCCCGATTCGACGCCCAGCGCATCGAGGGCATCCAGGAGGTGATCCGGGTGGCGCACCAACTCCACCGAGTCGGCGACGCCGTGGGCCACCGCCCCTGGCAGTTCGACGACCCGACCCGGCAGGCCCACGACTGTTCCCACGGGGTCGGTGACAGCCTGCGTCACCTCATCGGTCGCGCCCTTGACGCCGTGACCCACGACCTTGGCGGCGGCTTCGGCCGCATGGCGGGCCGTCCCGGCCAGTCCGGTCACGACCGCCTTGGGTCCGGTCGCTGCCGGCGCCTTGGCGACGACGACCGGTACCGCGGATTCAGGGACCTCACACAGGCCCAGCATGACCTGGGTGAGCCTCACTCCATCGGCGATGGCGTGGTGGAAGCGACTCACGATGGCCGACCCCACGGTTCCATCGGCCAGCGTCACCTCAGGGATCAGAAATGCCTGCCATAGGGGTCGATCCCGCGGCAGCGGCGCGGTTCGCTGGTCGGCCAGGAACTGCTGCAGCGTGTGGATATCCGCCGGTGGAGCCAGTGCCACTTCGCTCAGGTGGCGGTCGATCGAGAAATCGTCATCGTCCTGCCACGCCCATCCGATGCCCGCTGGTACCGCCTTGCGCTGAAACACGGGGAATCGGGACAACCCGTCGAGGTAGACATCGCGCACCTGGTCCAAGGTGACGGGTTGGGTGAGGACCATGGCCCCATCCACGACCATCAGGTTGTTGGGGCGGTCCATCGTCAGCCACAGGGCGTCTTGGACACTCATCGACACGGTGTTGGGCATGATGCCTCCGGTTGCTCACCTTGAGTCTAGGACGGTGCCCCCCACTGACGTCCGGCGTCAGGCGTTGTTGATCACCTGGATCGAATGTGAGCCAGTCACGGTCCAACTCTCGCCGGGCCCGTCAGACCAGTTGCTGGACGGCTTCGCCGAACAATCGGGTGTGCAGATCCACCTCGACGGCGGTTGTCGTGGGACACATGAGCGCCATGTTGTGGAACGGCGTCAGCAGCACGCCACGGTTGGACATGAACAGGTGCAGGTACTCCTCGATTTCGTCATCGTGGGCCGCCGCAGATTCCGTTCCGTTACGCGGGGGCGGCGAGACGAAGCGATACTCGGCTCTGGCGCCGAGTTGGGCGATGGACCAGGGCACGTCATGCTCCGCCAGGACTGCCTCGACGCCCTCGCGGAACCTGGTTGCCAGCGTGATCATGTGGTCGAACGCGGCATCGGTCAACACGTGGGCTAGGGTCGCGCGCATGGCGGCTGTCGACAAGACATTGCCCGCCAAGGTTCCTCCGACGCCTCCGACGTCCACCAAGTCAGCCTCTTTGTCGGCGTTGATCCGGTCGGCCAACTCGCTGGTGATCCCATAGGCGCCCGTCGGCACTCCGCCACCGATGCTTTTGCCGATGACGAAGATGTCCGGCTCCAGGTCCCAGGCCGCGGTGCACCCGCCGGGTCCCGCGGAGATCGTGTGCGTCTCGTCAATCAACAGCAGCGTTCCGTAACGCGTGCAGAGCTCCCGCACTCCCGCCAGGAAACCGGGGTCGGGGAGCACGATGCCGATGTTCGTCAGGGCAGGCTCCATGATCAACACCGCGACATCGCCGTGAGCGAGGCCTGCCTCGACGGATGCCAGATCGTTGAACTCCGCGACCCGGGTGGTGACCGAGACGGGGACCGCTGCCCCGACGTTTCCCTCGCGGGGCTGGGTGTCCCCGTCCGGGCCGGTGATGACGAGGGTCTCGTCCACGGAGCCGTGGTAGCAGTAGGAGAAGGCCATGATCTTGGGGCGTCCCGTGACCTGCCGAGCCAGTCGCAGCGCCCACCTATTGGCGTCCGTCGCGGTCAAGCTGAACGACCACAGCGGCATCCCGAACCGGCGGGTGAGCTCCGCCGCGACCCACTCCGCGTCAGCGGTCGGCATCATGGTGGTGATCCCACCGTCAGTCCCGATCCGTCGGGTGACCGCGGCGACCGTCGGCTCCGGGGAATGACCAGCCATCGCGCCCGTGTCCCCGAGCGCGAAGTCGACATATTCGTTGCCGTCGACATCGGTGACCCGATTGCCCCGGGCTCGATCCAGATACAGCGGATAGCCGCCTGACCACTTGTTCATCCACGTCATCGGCACCCGGCCGAAGAGATGATCCGCTTGCTCGAAGAGCTCCCGGGATCGTGGGGTGCGTTGTTCGTGCCGGGCGCGTTCCACTGGCAGTACCTCGGCCAACTTCTCTCGTCGGATGGTCACGACGACTCCTTCTCTCACGACAGCGCCCCCTCCTGCGCCACCCTATGGGCTGATACCGACTGACGCGCCGTGCGGTTGTAGTCGGGCACCTTCGAGGCGCGTAGGTCCCGGTCTGCTGGCTACCGTTCCAGTCATGACCGATCGCAGCGGACACTCCCCTGTCGCCGACGAGATCGTGGCGGTGCACCAACTCGAACCGCTGGCTGCCGCTGCGCTGGCCGGCCCGGTATGGGACTACGTCGCCGGTGGCGCCGGAGACGAGAATGCGCTGCACCGCAATCGCGCCGCCTGGGCCCAATTGACCGCCGCGCCGCGCACCCTCGTGGATGTCTCGCGGATTGATACCTCGCTGACGCTGCTCGGTCAGGACCTGGCTCACCCGATCGTCGTGGCCCCGACCGCACGGCACGCCAACTACCACCCCCAGGGAGAGTGCGGCACCGTCGCCGGAGCCAAGGCAGTCGATGCCCTGTACGTGCAGAGCTCGTTGGGCAGTACGCCCTTGCCGGACGTGGCGCGGACGGCGCGCGAGTTGGGCCAGCAGTGGTGGTTCCAGTTGTACGTCCAGCGCGATCGTGGGTTCACCGCCAACCTCGTCCAGCAGGCCACCGCGGCGGGTGCCTCCGCCCTGGTGCTCACGGTGGATACTCCGACGCTGGGCGCCCGCGACCGTGACAAGCGGGCGAACCTGGCGCTCGAGAACGGGGTGCGATACCCGATCCTCGCCGATGCTCCGTTGCTGATCGATACGGAGATCCCGGCGCACCGACGGGTCTACAACCCACTGCTGGCACCGGACATCACCTGGGATGACCTGGCGTGGTTGATCGAGACCGCCACGATCCCGGTGCTCGTCAAGGGGGTCCTCCGGGCCGACGACGCGCAGCGCTATGTCGCAGCCGGGGTCGGCGGGATCGTGGTCTCGAATCACGGTGCCCGCAATCTGGATACCGCACCAGCCACAGTCGAAGTCCTTCCGGAGATCGTGGCGGCGGTCGCGGGACGTGTCCCCGTCCTGGTCGATGGCGGCATCCGCCGTGGGACGGACATCACGAGTGCCTTGTGTCTGGGAGCCACCGCGGTGCTGGTGGGACGCCCGATCATCTGGGGACTGGCGGCGTACGGGCCAGCCGGCGTCACCCACGTCTTGGACATCCTGCGCACCGAGCTCGAGATGGCCATGGCCCTGCTCGGAGCGCCGACGCTGGCTGACCTCACGTCCGATCTGCTGCGGGACCGAAGGGAGCCGTGACCATTCTGTGACTTACTTCACGAGGGCAATGAACTCGATTCCGGCGCGTCGCCCGTCGGGACTGGCCATGATCGCCAAGATGTCTCCCCGCGTCCGCCGACTCACGGCCACCAGTTCCGCACTGGCGCTCGCCGTCGGGTCGACCCTTCTGCTGGGGGCGGCACCGGCCAGCGCGGTTCCCGTTCTACCGTCGATCACGGTTCCCACCGCCACCACGGCACCGGCATTGTCGCCCCGCCGGGCGCTGATTCGGACAACGCGACAGAGCATCGTGAACGTGGCGCTGTCCAAGCAGGGCGCCAGCTACGTATGGGGTGGTTCCGGGCCTGATGCCTTCGATTGCTCCGGCTTTGTCATGTGGGTCTATCAGCAAGCAACGGGCACGGTCCTCCCTCACTTCTCCGGGGCACAGATGGATGTCACCACCCCGGTCACTGGCAAATTGCGGCGCGGTGACCTGCTCTTCTACGGCCCGGACGGAAGTCAGCACGTGTCGATCTACATCGGCAAAGGGATGCAGGTAGGCGCGAACAACCCACGCACCGGAGTCGTGATCGACTCCGTCGCCAACTCCTACTGGGCGCAGCGCTACGTCGGAGCCGGCCGCATCAAGCTGACCAGCTGAACCCACGGGAACCGCCCCCTCGGGTCGAGAACCGCGTGGTGGGAAGCCGGTCAGCGGGGGGCGGGTGCCTCCGGATCGATCTCCTGCTGCTGGTCCTGTGTCACCTCGGTGATCGGCTCCCGCGGATCGAGTCCGCCGGGATCGATCTCGCTGTCCTGCTGGGCGCCGAGCGCCTCATCGATGTCTTCGCCTGGGGTCGACATGCCACCTCCCGGTGATTCACTTGGTGCTATCGACCGTAGTTGTTCGCCTGTGCCCGAAGCGCGATGAGAGTTATCGGGGATCGTCATAGCCGCCGTGTGGTCGGGCCGGATCCGGCTCGGAGACCTCGGGTGCGATGCGCTCCGGGGCCGCGTCGTCATCATCGTCGTCCGCGAGTTCCTGCCCGGTCTGATCCTGACTCGGTTCGGTCAGGCCAGCCGCCTTTCGAGCAGCTCGCACGCCGGCTGCGATGCTGTGCCACATCCGGTCCTCACCCAAGGCGTCGAGAAAGCCAGACTTCGCCAGCACCTGACGGGTCTGGTAGAACACCCGGACCAGGTACAGGTCGATGTCATGTTCTCGCAGTCGCCCCAGCAGCCGAGTCAAGGCATCGATACTCGTCGTGTCCATCTGGCTGGTGGCTTCCAAGTCCAGAACGACAGCGCGGACCGTCGGATCCGCCGCGACTTCCGCGAGTACCCGGTCGTGGATCTCGGCAGCGTTGGCCCAGAACAGCGGCGCATCCAGCCGGATCACCATCACCCCCGGATAGGTCTTGCGGTCCGGGTGATTGCGGATACTGCCCCATGCCGCCTTCTCGTCGGGGACCTTGCCCATGATCTCCAAGTCGGGGCGGCTGGACCGATAGACGAGCCCGAGTACGGCCAGGCCCACCGCGACCAGTAGCCCGTACAGGGGACCCAACAGTAGGACCCCGACCATGGCCGCAATCGCGGTGTTGAAGTCGTTGCGTCGGATCGAGCGATACCGGCGGAAGGCGCTGAGGTCCATCAAGCCCCACACCGCTTGGATGACGATCGCTGACAGCACCGCACGGGGCAAGGGAGCCAGCGTCTCGGCGAGCAGCGCCAAGACGACGAGCACCAGGACCGCGGCGACGATTCCCGTCATCTGAGTGTTGCCGCCGGAGCGTCGCGACGACGCGGTCTTGGACAGCGAGCCGGCGACCCCCATGCCCCCGGACACTCCCGCAGCGAGGTTGGCGGCCCCGGCGCCGACGAGCTCCTGGTTGGCATTGATCGAGTAGCCCTCGTTGGCGGCGAAGATCCGAGCCGCACTCAGCCCCTCTGCCAATCCGACCAGTGCGAGGGCAAGGCCACCGGTGATCACGGGCGGAATCATGGCGACGTCGATGGCTGGCAGCCCGAGCGGCGGGAGGCCACGGGGCACCGGTCCCACCGTCACGACGCCCTGGTCCGCCCATCCCGCGCGGGCAGACAGGACGATCGAGATCACCAGTACCAGCAAGCCCCACGGAACCCGCGGCGCGAACCGGGCGCCCACGAACAGGATGGCCAAGGACGTCAACCCGATGGCGGCCGTCAACGGCCAGATGTCGCCCTTCGCCGAACGAACGCAGGATCAGGCCGACCCGGGTGACGTCGTCGCCACTGGTGGCGGGCATTCCGAGCAGGCTGGGAATTTCGCCGAGGATGATCAGCAGGACAAGTCCGAACACGAACCCCGTCACGATGGGCCGGGACATGAATTCGGCGGCCCAACCCAGTTTGAAGACCCCGCCCAGCAGCAGACCCACGCCTGCGCCCATGGCCAAGGCGGAGGTCAACGCGACAGCTTGCCCCGGGTCGCCGCGGGACAGGTCCGCGACCAACGACCCCGACAGCACCGAGACCGTCGAGACTGGACCCACGACAAGATGCGGTGAAGAGCCGAAGATCGCGTACGCGATCAGCGCAAGCGGAATCGCGTACAGACCCACGATGACCGGCACGCCGGCAATACCCGCATAGCCGAGGGATTGTGGGATGGCGAGGGCGGCCACGACGAGTCCCGCCAGGATGTCTCCGGCCCAGTAGCGACGGCGGTAGCGCGGCAGCCACTTCGCGATGGGAATCCCGCCCATGGCGCCCTGCACCACACCGGTCGGCTCCGCTGTCGTGGACATACCGTTCGTTCACCTGCCGTTCACCTTGTCGGTGACACGCTAACGCCGCGGTCGCTCGATGCGCGCGGGAATCGACCGCACCGAGCCGAAAGCCAATGCTCAGCTGAGCCTGACGGCAGGGCCTTCATCCGCGTGGGAGCGCGGCGGGTGAACCGGGCGGTCGCCGCGCACCACGCGCGCCAACGCAACACCCACCAGACCGAACACCACACCAGCCATCAGAAGAATCAGGACGACCATGGGGACCACCTCCTCGAACATGTCTGATTCAATCGAGTAGTGGCCTTGAGATACAGGGCCAATTCTGGTGAACTGGCTGGCATGGTGGCCTCGATATCAGCCCGTCAGATTGCCACTTTGGTGCAGGACGGGAGCCACGACCCCGTTCCGGGGTACCAGCGACTGGCTGACGCCATCCGCATGGCCACGATGGACGGCCGGCTGCAACTAGGACACCGGCTGCCCAGCGAGCGAGCCCTCGCCACCCGATTGGGCGTCAGTCGAACCACGGTGACGGCCGCGTACGACCGGCTGCGCGACATCGGGTTCGCGGAGAGCAGGCAGGGGTCCGGGACCTTCACCGCCACACCCGCTCCCGCGGGCACAACCGGGCGTCAGGCCGCACCCGGCATGTGGGCGCCGGCGGCTCGATCGCCCTACCTCGAGTGGTCGCATGCCGCGCCGAACGCTCCGATCCCTCACCTGGTCCAGGCATACGAGCGAGCGCTGCCGCGACTGGCGCACCATGTCGGTGGTCACGGCTACGAGGCTTTCGGGTTGCCGGATCTTCGCGCGGCCATCGCGAGCACCTACACGGCTCGCGGGGTCGCCACGACGCCCGAGCAGATCCTCGTGACACCGGGCGCGCAGGCGGCCCACATGATCATCCTTGCCACCCTGTCGCGTCCCGGTCAGGCTGTGCTCGCCGAGCACCCCAGTTACCCCCACGCCCTCGATGCCTTCGCGCGGCATCGCTTGGCTCTCACGACGCTGGACGTTCACGACGGCTGGGACATCGCGGAGTGGCGCCGGGCCGCCCGATCAGAGCGACCCCAGTTCGCCTACCTGATCCCGGACTTCCAGAACCCGACCGGTCAGGTCATGCCCGAGCAGGCACGGGCCGACCTGACAGCAGCACTGCTGGACACCCGGGTGGTGATCGACGAAGCCCTCACGTGGATGGACCTCGACGCAGTGAGCCCCCTGCCCATGGCGTCGGTAGCCCCTGGCGCCATCTGTGTGGGGTCGATCAGCAAGGTCGGGTGGGGTGGGATCCGGTGCGGGTGGATCCGCGCCGACCCGGCTCTGATCTCACGATTCGCCGGCTATCGGGCCGCCTGGGACGCCGGGGTCCCGGTTCTGGAGCAACTGGTCACGATCGAACTTCTGGCTGAGTTGCCCGCGCTCCAGGAGCATCGGATTCGGGAGTTGCGGGCCGGTCGCGACTTCCTGGCGGACCTGCTCCGCAGTGAACTTCCGGGCGTTCGATTCCGAACGCCACCCGGCGGGCTCTCGCTGTGGGTTGATGTCGGCGGGCCGGTGGCCACGCAACTCGCCGTTGCGCTGCTTCGTCGCGACGTCCGGGTCACGCCGGGATCGCGATTCGCCGCCCCAGGCTGGGCCGGTGCTCTGGAACGCCGGGTACGACTCCCCTACACCCTGCCTGCCGCTGATCTGGCTCGCGGGGTCACCGCCCTCAAAGCGGCACTGTCCGACGAGTCAGTCGCTCACCCCACCGCTGAGGTGGGATTCGCCTGACCCGCGGGCGTCACTCGAGGTAGTCGCGCAGCACCTGAGATCGGCTGGGATGCCGCAACTTGGACATCGTCTTGGATTCGATCTGCCTGATCCGCTCGCGCGTCACGCCGTAGACCTTGCCGATCTCGTCCAGCGTCTTGGGCTGGCCATCGGTGAGGCCGAAACGCATCCGCACCACGCCGGCTTCGCGATCGGACAACGTGACGAGCACCTGGTCCAACTGCTCCTGCAGCAACGTGAACGACACCGCGTCCGCGGGGACGATCGCCTCGGAGTCCTCGATCAGGTCGCCGAACTCGCTGTCGCCGTCCTCGCCGAGCGGGGTGTGCAGCGAAATGGGCTCACGACCGTACTTCTGGACCTCAACGATCTTCTCGGGGGTCATGTCCAATTCCTTGGCCAGTTCCTCCGGGGTGGGCTCGCGACCCAGATCTTGCAGCATCTGGCGCTGGACGCGGGCCAACTTGTTGATCACTTCGACCATGTGCACCGGGATACGGATCGTGCGGGCCTGATCCGCCATCGCACGGGTGATCGCCTGCCGGATCCACCAGGTGGCGTAGGTGGAGAACTTGTAGCCCTTCTTGTAGTCGAACTTCTCGACTGCACGAATCAGGCCCAGGTTGCCCTCTTGGATCAAGTCCAGGAACAGCATGCCGCGGCCCGTGTAGCGCTTTGCCAGGGACACAACGAGTCGCAGGTTCGCTTCGAGCAGGTGGTTCTTGGCACGCCGGCCGATGACGACCAACTGCTCCAACTCGTACTGCTTGTCGCCCTTGAGCTTCTTGACGAATGCCTCGTCGGCCAGCTTCTCCTCGGCGAAGAGTCCCGCCTCGATCCGCTTGGCGAGCACGACCTCCTGCTCGGCGTTCAGCAGGGGAACCTTGCCGATCTGCTTGAGGTAGTCCTTGACCGGGTCGGCCGTGGCACCCGCGACGGTGACCGTCTGCACCGGTTCATCGGTGTCGTCATTGTCCGACAGCACGAACCCTTCAGCGCCCGTCGGCTTCTGCTCGGCCGGCTTGGCCTCGCCGTCCTCGGTCTCGAGCGTTGCCAGGTCCTTCTCCAGGTCCGCTTCCACCTCGGCTTCGATCTTGGCTGCTGCGTTCATGTCGACGTCGTCGGTGGCAACGTCGGGGAGTTTCGCGGAGTCCTTGGCCACCGACTTCTTGGCCGTGGCTTTGGCGGCCGTCTTTCGGGTCGCAGTGGTCTTGGTCGTGGCGGTCGCGCTCTTGGTTGCCGCCGCCTTGGTTGCTGTGGCCTTGGTGGCGGTGGTCTTGGTCGCAGCCGCCTTGCTGGCGGCAGTCTTCGAGGCAGTCGCCTTGGCGGCAGCAGTCTTGGTGGTCGACTTCACGGTCGTGGCCCGCTTGGTGGTGGGAGGGGTATCGGCGGGCGTCCCGTTGGCAGCGGTCGCGGCCGTCGACTTGGTCGACTTGGCAGCGGGCTTCTTGACAGTGGCAGACTTGGCAGCCAACGGTCCTCCTCTTGGCGGTATACGAAAGGCCCGTGTCAAGTC
>CAZCRC010000044.1:1226-11607 GCA_964500995.1 uncultured Actinomycetes bacterium | reverse complement strand
ATGAAGTCCACCGGGCTCAGGACATACAGCAGCGCCATGACGATGATCGCGAGATCAGGCTTCGACAGCTTCGACATCCACCACGCTCCAGGTTCAGACCCGCTAGTGCGGGCGCGTCAGGTGTAACACCAGTGACCCCGTCAGGATTCCCCCTGGGGTATCGCACCAAACCCGCGCGCTCACGAACGTCAGCGACCGACAGACCGGTCGCAACGTACGCCGCTATCGTTCGGCCATGCTCGGGCTGCGCTACTCGTGGGATCACACGGTGATGCGCGCCCGCAACACCCCCGTACCGCTGGCCTATCGCGAGCCTGCGCTGCCTACGGGACCCCTGGCTCATCGCAATACCCTGCCGCGCGAGGCGTTCGATCTGCCGGCCGACCGGTTCGGCGTCGACAGTAACCTGATCGACTGCCTCGCGTCGGCACTGGACCGGCTGACTGGCCAGCCGGAGCACGTCATCAGCCCGGTCGGCAGCCTCGTGTACGCGCGGCGCGACGGCGACCTGCTGTGGGATCTGGTCCACGACGCCGACGTCTGGTGCTACGTCCCTGGCAGGGCGCTCAAGGGCCGGTCACTGCAGCAGTGGCACGTCGTGCTGCAGGTGGAACTGCATCGCGAACTTGTCGCGCGTGGGGTGCGTACTCGCCTCACGTGGCGCAACCGATACGTCAACCTGGTCGACGTCGACGGTCGCCTGCGCATGATCGAACTCAAGATCGCCCAGCAGGAATGGCTCACCGAGGGTCTGGCCCGCATCCACCACCGGTTCTGCGGTGTGCGAGCCCGGCGTGGGTGGGCCTATTCACTTCGGCCGCGACTGGAGTGGGCGGCCTACAGCGCGTTCGAGAATCACTTCGCGTCCTCTGCCGCTGAAGAGTCCTTCGCCGACACGATCGCGTCGATGGATCCCCGAGACGTCATGCGCGGCCTGCGGTTCGTCTATCACGAGAATCTGGCATCGGCGCTGCGCCGGTTCGGTCCCGCCCACGTGGTGGAGTCGCAGGTGCACCGTGGCCGCGCGGTAAGGAACCGGCGCGGCGTGCTGAAGAAACTGTTGATGCTCAGCGTGATGCGCCGGGACGAAGACCTGCGGCGGCGCGTGCTCCAGCAACTGCAGAATCTGGCTGCGGGAGCTCCGTTGGAGTTGCGCGATGCCGTCCAAGAGTCGCTGGCCGACCTGACCGCGATGAGCGACGTCGACGCCGCGGCTCTGGCCGGCTGGCTGCACCCGGCCAGCATCGATATCCGCCGAACCGGGCCGTCATCGGTGCAGTCGCACCATGTCGGCGAAACCCCCGGACGCGGCGAACAACTCCTCGGGAGTCCCCTGCTCGACGATCCGACCACCTGACATCATCACGACCCGGTCGCAGTGCCGGATCGTGGTCAGCCGGTGCGCGATGACCACTGTGCTGCGGGTGGCCATGATGTCGAGCAGCGCCTCTTGAACCAACGCTTCGCTGTGCGCATCCAGCGCCGAAGTCGCTTCGTCGAGAACCAGCACCGGAGCATCCAGCAGAAGCGCCCGCGCTATCGCCAACCGTTGCTGTTGCCCACCGGACAACGTTGTGGCCCGTTCCCCGATCAGGGTGTCGAGACCGTGCGGCAGCGCCGCCACGAAGTCCCAGGCATTTGCCGACTGCAGCGCGTCGATCAGGTCCGCATCACTGGCGCCAGGTCGGGCCAGCCGCAGATTCGCCGCCACCGTGTCACTGAGGAGATGCGCATCCTGCGGGATCACCGCGATCGAACGCCGAAGATCGTCCAAGGACAGCGATCGGACGTCAACGCCCCCCACCCGCACCGACCCGGAGTCCGCTTCGTAGTGGCGCAGCAGTAGTCGCGCGATCGTCGACTTGCCGGCCCCCGACGGACCAACCAGGGCCACGGACTCACCGGAGTGCACCACGAATGACAGGTCGATGACCGCGGGGCTGGTGCGGCCCGGATATGTCATCGTCACCCCACACAACTCCACCGAAGCGTCCGGATCGGGGAGCACCACGTCAGCACCAGGAGTCCGAGCGGGTCGCTCGTGGGACGGCCTTGCCGTGATCTCCTCTGGCGCCTCATCGAGCAACGTCACCACGCGATCGGCGGACCCGAGCATCTGTTGGACCCGGCCGAACTGTCCGGACAACTCCGCGATACCTCGGGTGACGACCAACCCGTACCAGATGAACGCGACCAACTCCCCGGCTGTCAGCTGCCCCGACTGGATCTGTCGCCCGCCGAGCCAGACCGCGGCGACGATCGCGGCCGAGGCCAGGAACACCGACACGCTGCTCCACACGCTGCGCACGCGGGTTCGGGCCATCCCCAGGGCCACAGTTCGGTCGACGTGATCGCCGAACCGGGCATGCACCTGTGGTTCGGCGCGATGGTTCTTGACCATGCGAACGCCTGACACCACGTCGGCGGCAAACGCCGAGGTGTCGGCCAACTGGTCCTGGTAAGCCCGGGACAACTCCCGCGTCTGGCGTCCGGACAACCACGCCAGCCCCGCCGCCACCGGGACCACTCCCAGGATGAGTGCCCCCAGCGCAGGGGAGATCCAGAACAGCAGAACGGTGCCCACCACAACAGTGATCGCGGCGTAGGCCGCCTGCGGCCCCGTCCCGGCCCCCGAGCCGTAGATCGCACCGGCATCGGACAGCAGGCGCGATGTGATCACACCGGAGTGGGTTCGGTCGAAGTACGCCACCGGCAGTCGCAGGACCCGCTCGAACATCTGCATCCGCAGGTCACGGACCGCACCCTGACCGGCACGGGACAGCGCCCAACTGCGCAGTCCCCCCGCCACCGCCTGGATCGCGAACAGCAGCAACAGCAACCCCGCCAACTGGTCCAGACTGAGCCTTCCCACCTCGGGATTGAGCGCGGTATCAACGAGTTCGCCGCTGAGCCACGGCACCGCGAGTCCGGCGCCGGCTGCCAGGAGCACACACACAAACGCCAGCCCGAGCCAACGGCGGTAGGGCCGCAGGATTCGGCGCAACTGCCCCCAGGCCGGCGGGACTCCTGCCATGGGCACTGCTCCATCGGGTTCGGCGAGGTGGGCCGAACGTAACACCGCAGGCCATGGGTCGGACCTGAATCACCGGGATCGACCACCACCCGGATCCTCGATCTGATTGGGTGACGCCATGCTCGCCGTCGCCCGCCCCCGCAACCGGTGGCGCTTCGGAGCCTGGCGGGAGCGACTCCGCGCAGACCTGGGTGCCGTCGCGCGATGGGTGGACAAGGGACCGGTCGACGTGTACTTGGTCGGTGGACTGGGCATGGCTGCGCACGCTGATGCCTTCTACCGCAACCACGGTGACATCGACTTGGCAGTCTTCACCGAAGACCTCGATGAGTTGGCCGACTACGTGGCCTCGTCCGGGTTCCGCTGGGCCCACGCCGTGGCGGGGGTTGCGGTGAGTCCGTGGCATCGCGTCGACCTGGCCGTCGCCGTCTCCCGTCCGCTGGCCGACCGGCCGCTGCGACTGATTCACGGCAATCGACGCTGGCTGCGGACCCCCAGTCGTGCCGAGTTCCTGGACGTCATGCTCCTGGAGCGCCATGTCGACGGAGTCGCCATGGTGGGGCTTCCGACCTGCGTCCCGTGGGACGACTTCCTGCCAGCGGTGCCGGTGGCACACAGCAATCGCTTGTGGCTCCCCAATCCCCGCCACAAACAGCACCTGCCAGCCCGGTGGCCGCGGCAACGGCGGGATCTGCGGATGGCTGACTCGTCGGCGCATCACCCGGCTCCGGTGCCGTCGTAGGCTGGGAACATGCCCACGTATGAGTTCCGCTGCCGCGCCTGCGGGGACACGTTCACCGAGAACCGTCCGATGGCGCAGTCGTCCGATCCGGCCACGTGCCCGGCGGGCCATCCCGACACCGTGCGGCTGCTGTCGGTGGCTGGATCCGTGGCCAGCTTGGGTTCCGGTGAGGCTCCTGCAGGTGGTGGCGGCGGCTGCTGCGGGGGCGGCTGCTGCGGCTGACGCCGTCGATGAGTCACCAGATCGGCCGATCGCATCTGACCCCTGAATAGCCGACGATCATCAGGTCCGGTGCGGTATCGGACGGACTGGGGTTGGGCATGAGTAGTCGGAGTGTCGCAGCGAGAACGTCGGCGTCGGTGGGCCTGATCCTGGCGATCCTGACCGCGCTGCTCCTGGTCCCGGCCAGCGTCCAAGCTGCTGACAGCCCGACCTTCCCGCTGCGCACGCAGGGCAACAAGATCGTTGACGCCGGTGGCCGCGACGTGGTGTTCCAAGGCGTCAACTGGTTCGGGCTCGAGACCTCCAACCACGCGCCCCACGGGTTGTGGACGAGGGACTACAAGGCAATGCTCGCCCAGATCAAGTCCCTGGGCTTCAACACGGTCCGACTGCCGTTCTCGCTGCAGGCACTGCGATCGAACTCGACATCGGGGATCGACTACGGCGGTGGCCGGAACGCACTCCTGCAGGGCAAGACCCCCCAGCAGGTCATGGACATCATCATCGACGAAGCTGCTGCACAAGGTCTGATGATCATCTTGGACAACCACTCCCAAGCCGATGACGGATTCATGTTCGACCTCTGGTACGGGCAGAACGGATTCACCGAGAACGACTGGGTGGACACCTGGACCGCATTGGCGCAGCGGTACCGCAACCGGCCCAACGTCGTCGCCTTCGACCTGAAGAACGAGCCTCATGGCAGCGCCACCTGGGGGACGGGCAATGCCAACGACTGGCGCCGTGCAGCGGAACGGGCCGGCGCCGCCATCCAGGCCATCCACCCCGATGTGCTGATCATCGTCGAGGGCATCGAGGGTCCGGTCGCGGGCGGCCAGCAACTCGATCGTCACTGGTGGGGCGGCAATCTGGAGGGGGTCCGCAATCACCCGGTCCGGCTGCCCGTGGCGAACCGGTTGGTGTATTCGCCGCACGAGTATGGGCCTGGCGTCTACGCACAGCCGTGGTTCAGCGATCCCGCCATGGCCAGCATCTTGGCCGACCGGTGGCACAAGGGGTTCGGCTACATCCATGAGCAGGGGATCGCGCCGATCTTTGTCGGGGAATTCGGTGCCAAGAACGTCGGACTGGACACTGTCGAAGGCCGCTGGATCCGGCAGTTCGCCGACTACCTGGGCCGCACGGGGATGAGCTGGACGTTCTGGTCGTGGAACCCGAACTCCGGCGACACCGGCGGCGTCCTGAAGGACGACTGGACCACCGTGCACGCGGACAAGATGGCGTTGCTGGCCGCACTCCAGCGGCGCGAGGCCATCCCGTACGGCAGCGGCAGCACACCGAGCCCCACGCCCACCGTCTCAGCGACGCCAACCCCATCGCCGACACCGACGCCGACGCCGACGCCGACGCCGACGCCGACGCCGACAAACACTTCAGCCCCCACGCCCACCACAACTCCGATGCCCACCCCCACGGGGTCCGGCGCAGCCACCGCGCTCGTCGTCACGGACTCGGTGTGGAACGGCGGCTGGTGTGGCCGGCTGGCGGTGCGCAACACCGGAACCCAGTCGATCCGGATCACGTCGGTGGGTGCGACGCTACCGAGCAACGCGACCGTGACGTCGCTGTGGAACGGCACCGCGACTCGGTCCGGTTCGACGCTCACCGTCACGACGCCGACGTGGGCCAAGGCAGACGCCGGTGCCACGTACTCCGATACCGGTCTGTGCATCTCGGGAACCGCTCCGACGGCACCCGTCTGGTCCGGCCCCACCTCGCCGACCCCGACCCCGTCCCCGACCGCGACGCCCACCGTGACTCCGAGTCCGTCGCAGACGACGACCCCGACCCCCACCGTCACGCCGTCGCCCAGTCCGACCGGCACCGTGACTCCGACTCCCACACCGACGACCACCCCCACGCCGACCCCGTCGCCCACGCCCGGGGGACCACGAGCTGTCGCGCAACCGACTCAGGCGACGCTGTCCGCCAGTCTGCGCACCGATTCCCAGTGGCCGACGGGGTACTGCCAGACCGCGATCATCCGCAACACGAGCACCGTGAACGCAACGTCGTGGACGCTCACCTTCGACCTGCCCAGCGGCCACACCATCTCGCAGAGCTGGAGCGGGACGGCAACCCGCAGCGGTAATACCGTGACTGTCCGCCCAGCCAGTTGGGGCGCCACGATCGCCGCGGGTCAGACCCGTTCCGACTTCGGCTTCTGTGTGACGCGGTAGGCAGACACGCGAAGGGGCCTGCGACCAGAGTCGGTCGAAGGCCCCTTGCGGAGCGCCGGGTCAGGCGCCCGTCGTCGTGTCCGCCGTTCCGGTTCCCCCGTCGTAGCCGTAGCCGCCGGAGGGGGTCTGGCCAGCCTCGGGGGGCGGCCCCATGTGACCCATCGGGCCGCGCGCGGACATCTTGGTCACGCCGGTGACCTGGAACCGCTTGCCGACCTCGACGATCACCGGCTTGCCATTCGCCTTGATCACATGGGCCTCGTACACGCCGTCGGAGTCAGTCTCGACCCGGATAACCGTGCCGTTGGGGATCCGGCGCTCCGCCGCTGCGGTCACCTTCTTGGCCTTGGCGCCCTTGAGCGGCTTCTCACCCGAGGGACCTCTGCCGCCAGGACCACCCATGGTGGGACCTTCGTGCTCGCCGGTCACGGCGAAGTCAGCGTCCAGCGTCACGTGCAGCATCGTGCCGTCGGCCTTGCGGACATGGGCCTCGTAGCCGCCGTCCTCTTCTTCCACGAAGAGCACCGTCGCGTCCGAGTACTGGGCGAGGACCGCCTCGGTGACCTTGTCCGCGTTCTCACCCGTGACCGGGGTGCCGTGGGGACCGCCCCGACCGGGTCCACCCATCCCGGCTTCCGGCCCCTGATGTTCTTCGCCGACGACGAAGTCCGCGCTGACGGTGACGTGCCAGCGGGTGCCGTCCGCCTTGGTGATGTGAGCCTCGTAACCGCCGTCCTGCTCCTCGACGAAGTCCACAGTGGCGTCCGGGTATTTCGCCTGCACTGCCGCCGTGACCTGTTCGGCTGCCTCACCGGTGATCGGCGTGCCGCGGCTCATGCCCATCCCCATCGGCCCGTTGCCGTATTGCCCGACCGACTGGGTGTCGCCGGCCCCGGTAGCCGCGTTCGCCAGGCTCAGGCCGGCAAAGGCCAGCACGCCACCAGCAGCAGCTGCACCCGCCACGACGGCGATCGATTTGGTGTCCATGTGTCCATCCTTTTCGGTTCGATGTGCGTCCACTGTCAGCGGCGAACCTGGGAATCAGGTGGGAACGGGCTGCCGGGTCCCTGGTGACATCGATATCACGATGCCCATCCCAGTCGGCGAGCCTGAGTGCGGGCAGCGCCGCACGCTGGTACTTGTGTCTCACCACGATCGAGGAGTGAGCATGTCCGACGAGACAGCCAAGACCGCTGAGACCACTGACGACGCGTTGGCCGAGGCCATCGGAATCGACGAGACCGGGATGAGCGACACCGAGAAGGCCCAGGTCCGCGAGGGTGTCCAGGGACTGGCCAAGTGGTGGTGGCTGTGGCTCGTCCTGGGTGTCGCGTGGCTGCTCATCGCCCTGATCGTGCTGCAGTTCGACACCGCTTCCGTGGAGACCGTCGGTGTCCTCGTCGGTGCGATGTTCCTGTTCACGGGCATCCAACAATTCGTCCTCGCGGGCGTGGTCGAGGGCTGGAAGTGGGTCTGGGTACTGTTCGGAGTCCTCTTCGTCCTCGCCGGCCTCTGGGCCCTGTTCAACCCGGGCGCCACGTTCCTGGCACTGGCGGATTCGCTCGGATTCCTCTTCCTGCTGGTGGGCATCTTCTGGTCCATCGAGGCTTTTGCCACCCGCGAAGAGAACGACCTGTGGTGGTTGAGCCTGGTCGCTGGCATCCTGATGGTGATCATCGCGTTCTGGCTCAGCGGCCAGTTCCTCATCGAGAAGGCCTACACGCTCCTGATCTTCGCCGGAGCCTGGGCACTGATGGAGGGCATCATCAACTTCATCCGCGCCTTCCAGATCCGCAAATTGGGCAAACTCGCGACCAAGTAACTCGGGCCTCAGTCGGCTGACCAGGACTCCTGGACGACGTCGAACGACCAGATCGTCGACCCGGTCGCCGCGGGGCGCTGCTGCTCAGTTCGGTCGCTGGCAGCGGCGTGCCCCTGGCGGAAGGACTGAGAGGCCGTCCACGCCTCGAAGTCCGCGGCGGACTCCCACCGGGTGAGCACCAGGTAGTCGTCGGTGCCGCTGACCGGGCGCAGGAGTTCGAACGACAGGAAACCGGGGGCCGTGTCGACCGAACCTTTGCGCGCACCGAAGCGCTGCTCGAGCACCTCGCCGCCGCCCTCGGGAACGGTCAGGACATTGATCGCGATGAAGGTCATACCCCATGCTCGCTGATCAGGCGTCGGGCGCGCGAGTTGCGCTGAGAGGCAGGACACCGCCGCCGATATCGAGCGCAGCTTCCAGATCGGCCAAGGGCATCGGGCGGGCGAACAGGTAACCCTGGGCGCGGCTGCAGTTCATGCCGCGCAAGATGTCTGCCTGTTCGACGGTTTCGACCCCTTCGGCGACGGTGTCCAGGCCCAAGTTCTGCGCGAGTTGCAGCAGGGTCCGAACGAGCGCGAAGGCGCCTGTGGACACCCCCAGTCGGCCGACGAAGGACTTGTCGATCTTCATGAGGTCGACCGGCAAGCCCGCCAGATAGGACAGCGACGAGTAACCGGTGCCGAAGTCGTCCAGCGCGATGCGGCATCCCATGGCCCGAACCCGGTCCAGGACGGCACCGAACGTGTCGTGCCCCTCCGCCAGCACTGACTCCGTCAGTTCCAGCACCAGTCGTTCGGCAGGCACCCCCGCTGCCCGAAGCGCGTCCGAGATCACCTCGGGAAGCTCAGCGTCGACCTGGCTCGCCGAGAAGTTGACCGAGACCGGCACCGGGCGACCCACCGCCGCCGAAATCCGATTGGAGTCGCGCAGGGCCGTTGACAGCACCTGACGGCCGAGTCGACCGATCAGTCCGAGTTCCTCGGCGCGGGCGATGAAGCCGGCGGGGCCGACGATCTCGCCACTGGGAGTCATCAGCCGGGCCAGCGCCTCGACCGAATGGAGCCGATGGTCGGGCAGCGTCACGATCGGCTGGTAGTAGACCAGCAGCCGGTCGGCATCCAACGCGTCACGCAGGTCCGCCTCAGAGCGCAGCCGCTGCACCAATGCCGACCGCATCTCAGTCCGATACGCAACGGCGGACGCCGACCGCGCCGTGCGCGAGGACGCCAGTGCCAGGTCGGCGCGCTCCACGAGGTCACCCGCTGAATCGGTGCGTTCGGACTTGACGGCGTACCCCATCGCGAAGTCCACGTCAACGGGATGACCCGTGTCGACCAAGACCCCGCGCAGCGCTTCACGCAGGAGCCGTTCGACGACCCCCAGCTCCTGACTCACCGGATCAGCCGCCACCAGCAGGCCGAACTCGTCGGCGCCGGTGCGGCCCACCGCAGTGACCGTCGGGGGCATCCGCTCCAACGCTGCCGCGACCACCTTGAGGGCGGCGTCACCGGCGTCGTGACCGCGGCTGTCGTTCAGATCTCGGAACGAATGCAGGTCCAGGAACGCAACGGCGATGGTCTGGCTCGTTGCGTCGGGGACGTCCTCCCGCACCCGGCTCAGGAAACCCTCGCGATTGGGCAGGCCCGTCAGCGCATCCCGCGTGCTGGAGTCCACCAACGCGGCGCTGAGTCGACGGCGATCGCTGATGTCGTTCGTGGTGAGCACGTACCCATCCAGGCCTTCGGTGCTCAGCGGTGTGATCACCGTTTCGGTATCGTGCTGGCGCCCCAGGGAGTCGACGACGACGAACTCGTACGGCCCGCGGTCCTCGTCGTCGTGGCTGGCTCGGACCAGCAGTTCCATGAACTGTCGTCGGGGGATCTCGGGGAAGAGGTCGGCCGCGTGCTTGCCCGTCATGGCCCCGAAGGGAAGGCCGAGCAGGGCCGACGCGGACGGAGTCTGGTAGACGATCGAGCCATCGCGGTCGACGACCGTGATGACGTCGCGGGAGTCGCCCAGCAGCGCTTCGAACCACTCCGCAGGCGCCCCACCGGTCAGGGGTGCGGAGATCCGGGCCGCCTGTAGCCGCCCCAAGTCCCGAGCGTTGAACAGGCGTAGCAGTGCATTCGCCGCAACCAGGGCGATCAGCGCGATCAGGGTGACGACGAGTAGCGAGTTCGAGATCGGACCGACAGTGAGCCGGTGCACCAGGATCGCGATGGCCGTCAGCGGGACCGGCAGGAACGGAATCACCACGGACCATGTCGTCCGTAGTCGGTACGAGGCGAGGTCCTCGCCTTCGACTGCGGGAGCCAGGGCGAATCCGCGGTAGATGAGGGCGGCCAGTGCGTATCCGACCA
>CAZCRC010000044.1:0-1126 GCA_964500995.1 uncultured Actinomycetes bacterium | reverse complement strand
CCCATGGCGAACACGGGAGCTCCGGTGATGAGGGGGAGCGCCTCGACCCAGTCCTCGAACGGCGCTGGGTGGCCAGCGGTGAGCAGGTACAGCACGCCCTGGCCGCCATAGATCAGTCCGATGCCCACGGCCATGATCGTTAGGCCCATCGCCCGGCGCGGCAGGTCGCGACGACTGCGTTCCCACGAGAGGAAGACCGCACAGCCGCCCGCAGCGAACAGCGCCAGGGCCGCCAACACGCGGGGACCGATCGTGCGAATCTCACCGTCAGCGTGGCTGGCCGCGAGGCCCACCGACGCCACGGCACTGACCAGAGCGACCACCAGCAGCGCCGACGACATGCGACGCACCCGCCGCCCCGCCGGGGCCGTCAATGCGCGCATCCGGCCGTCCGTCTGATCACCTGTGAACGCGTGATCAGCCAGGGGTGTTCCAGACACGACTCCTCCTTATTGCCGAGTCTGCCGCGTGCGGGACCACGAAGGGCAGTGAACAGGTCGCTCACTTGCCATCGGGGCAGTGGTTAAACTTCGCTTCGACGAGATCGGACGGAGTCGGTATGGCGCAGGTGCATCGGTACGTGGCGATCGGAGATTCGTTCACCGAGGGCTTGGACGACGAGTTGGGTCCCGATGGCCGGCATATCGGTTGGGCCGACCGCGTCGCGCAGCGACTGGCTGACGCCGACCCTGGGTTCGAGTACGCGAACCTGGCCATCCGAGGACGCCTGTTGGCGCCCATCCTGACCGAGCAGTTGCCGACTGCTCTGACGATGCAACCGGATCTGATCACGATCGCCGGTGGGGTCAATGACGTCCTGCGCCCTCGCTGGGACCTCGCCGGAATGTTGGCCGCGTGGGACCGGGGGCTGCAACAGGCGCGATCAGATGGAGCGCGCGTCATCATCGTGACGTTCGGGCAACCGTCGGGCCGGTCCCGCGCCTTGGGCTCGGTCGAGGCGCGCTTGGCGTCGTATCGCGACGGCCTGCTCGCCCTCGCCCGCACCCACAAGTGCGAGGTGGTCGACTTCTGGTACGCGAGCGTGTTCGACGATTCGCGGTTCTGGGCGCCGGATCGACTGCATCTGAACGCCACGGGTCACGAACGAGTGTCGTGGGCGGTCCTC
>CAZCRC010000043.1:0-11625 GCA_964500995.1 uncultured Actinomycetes bacterium | reverse complement strand
TACCAGATGAAGGACTACGCACAGGCAAAGCCGAAGCAGGATACGGCTTATCAACAGCCTGAATATGAGCGCTCCGGCGTCGAGTAATATGAACAGAGATGACTACTTCCGATGCCGCTTCTGCAAAGTCCTCTCTCCCCAAGCGGAGGCAAAGCGAGACCCGGACACTGGTGCGTATCTCTGTCCGAACGGCTGTGTCCCAACGTTCGAGCAACCGCCCTATGAAAGCCCGCTCAATTCGTAAGATATGCGAGCGGTGCGACCGCCATTTTCAGATACCCTATGTACGCGCATCGCTTGCCCGCGAATTGATGCTTCTCTACTTCCCCTGCCCGCACTGCCTCTACACGCAAGCGCCTCCCGGTACGCTTGTCGACGGCATCGCAAGACGCCCAGGGCCGAAGCCTCCCCAGCCGGGCGCAGCGTGCCGGCGTTGCTGCATTCCGTTCCTGTTCGTGAAGCATCATGCGAAAGGCTTTTGCAAACGATGCTACCGCTTCGTGATGGGCTACCTATAACTCCGCTACGAAATGCGATTGCTCTCATAAGATACGCATACAATGCCTACTCCACTTGAGGCGCGCTTAGACGAACGTGTTGCCGAGCTCGACTACCGTTTCAATACACTCGGCAAAGAACAGCTCGCTGCGGAAGCGGTCGACATCGCCGTCCGCCAGGTAACGTCCTGCTTCGACTTCAAGAAGCCGCGTATCGAGCGTCTCGACAAATACTGGCGACTCTACGACGGCAAGATAGACAAGAAACTGCGCCAGCTTTTCAACGTCCCTATCCCGGTCTTCTCCGGCATGGTCGATACGCTAAATGCGCAGTACGACACACCTATCGACCTTTCTTTCCAAGAGGGTGATGCGTCCGACTATTTCAAAGTGCAGAAAATCAACGGCGCATTCCGTCGAGAAGTGATGAACACCGCCACTTCGTCGAAGTGGGATAGCAAACTCTCTCTCGTCAGGAAGCACGCAATCATGGAGGGCCGCGGCATTGTCGAATACTCCGTCTACAGCGACCCGGAGTACAGTTCGGAATTGGAGCCAGTGCTCCTAAAGAATTTCAACTTCCAACCGAAAGGCGGGCTCTATCTTGAGAACCACCTATTCGCCGGACGCGAGGATATCGAGAAGACGCAGTACGAACTCATCGCAGGCGCAAAGAGTGGCCTCTACGACGCGGGGCAAGTCCAGAAGCTCATCTCGCTCTCAGGCCAGTCCGACTATCTCCCCTTCAGCGACAACGGCATGGGCGAGAAGCTCGCTCGCTTCAAAGCTCTTGGCCTCGACCCGGAACAGCATAGCTATATCGGGCAGACTGTTTTCAAACTCGCATCCCACATCCTCGAAATACGCGGGCAGCGCTATTATCTCTGCTTCCATCCGTGGACGCGCACGTGGCTTCGCTTTGAGAAGTGGAGCGATATGTGCTCATCCGACGAATATCCGTGGAAGAGCTACGCCACGCACGAAGACGACGAAAACTTCCTCTCGAAGAGCTACGGCGACGACCTCTATGCGGCCTCGGACGCTATTGTCGCTATGGTCAACCAGGAGCTCACAAACCGCGAGAGGCGTAACTTCGGAGCACGCGCCTACGACAAGGATATGTTCACAGACGTCCGCAAACTCGACGAAGCACAGCACCGCCCTGATGCGCTCGTCCCCGCTGATACTAAAGGCGGCACACGTCGCATCTCCGAGGGCATCTTTACATTCGAAACGCCGGAGCTGAACGGCACAATAAACCTTGCTGACTGGATAGTCGGCACACTCGGACGCAATACCGGCGCTACTGACCTTGCTCAGGGTGCTGTTGAGGACGTTTCGAAGAAGGCATCCGTCACATTCGCAGAACAGAAGTCCGTCTCCAAGCGCCTAGGATGGGGCGCACAGCCGTTCCAGACGATGATGGCAGACCTTGGCCGCGCTTACGTCTACGGCCTCAAGGACCATATGCCTGCGAAGATGGCGATACGGCTCATGGGAGAGAAAGGCTGGGATTGGGAGGAGATTACCCGTCTCGACCTCGCCACTAAGAACATGCCTGACGTGCTCATCCAGTCGCGCGACGAGCAGATGCGCCAGAGCGAGATGCGTAAGGAAAAGCGGAAGGAGGCACTCCTTGCCCTTGCTGAAAGCCCGAATATCAACAGCAAGAAGCGTGACGAAGAACTCCTACGTTCCCTCGGCGAATACGAAGACCAGGAGATCGCTGAATTCCTCGATGTGCAGACGTATCAGGATAAGAAGTCCCTCGCGAAGGCGTCGGAAGTCATCCAGGACATCAAGGGCGGCAAGACCCCTGCTCTTTGGTACGGCGCGACAACTGCCTTCATGCAGAAGCTCGTCGACTTTGCGACCGACAACCGCGCAAAGCACCCGAACGAGTACGAGAAGATTATGAAGTACGCGATGGCGCACTCCGAAATCGTGCGGGCCAACATTGAGCGGAAAGTCACCGAAGAGTCTCTCGCGCCTACGGCTGCACCAAATGCCGGAGTGGTAGCACCTCCTGAACAGCCAAGTGGAATGCCCGGAGGCATGACACGCGCAATGAACATCGCTGAAGCGGCTGTATGAGATACGTCATCCGCAAAGAAGTAGAGGCAAAGGACATCAAGGAAGCTCTCCGCAAGGAAAAGAGCGCAGAAGTAAAAGAGATTTCGTGCGCCAACGACGAACCCGAGCAGCGCCCGGTTGGCTTCTAATATGGCAACCGACCTAGAGAAACTGCGGGAAGTCTTCCTCACTGGCGTCGACGAGGAGACGAAGGCTGAGAACCTTGAGCAGATACGCGAGTGGGAGACCGCGCTTGCGGAGAATGAAGCCTACCAAGGCTGGAAAGAGCACGATGTAACGCGGAAAATCGCTGCGAAGGCGAAGAGTACCTACGTCGACCTTGCCCTATCGCTCAACGAGCGACGCGACCTTACCGAAGCACAACGGCTCAGTATCTATGCGCGTCAGGATGCGATGCGTTGGCTCCTCTCGCTTTCCGAGCGCGACGCAGCAGAAGCCATGCGACAAATACAAGCAGACATCACCCGAGCCCTCCAGAGCGTCTCATAACTACGCTACGAACCTGCCGACGTTTCCTATCGTGGGCGCATTACTAAGTAGCGTCACATCAATGGCAAAAGTAAACGCAGAGAAGGCAGCCGCAAAGGCTGAGAAAGAAGCAGAGAAGGCAGCCGCAAAGGCTGGCAAGGACTCTGCGACTGTCTCTTGGAGCGGTGGTACGCGCACGTATACGCGCGACATCCACGGCGACGACTTCTTGGAACTCGCGAAGGAATTCGCAGGCAAGAAGGGCGGCACGATAGTGGCGTAGCTTTCGGGGGCCTTCGGGCCTCCTATAAGCCACACCACGGCTTCCCGCTCCGAGCGGCATTATCTCGGAAAGGGTACTGGCGACCTACCACACCAGTCCCGCGTGGAATGCGCGGCTGTCTAAAAACCAAACCACATGAGCACAGACGATGACGCACGGAAGGAATATGCCGAAGCCGGCGTAGACCTCCCAGAAATCTCGGAGGAGAAGAAGGAAGAAACTCCAGCGCAACCGGAAGCACCAGCGCCCGATGCGCCGAAGCCTCCCGAAGAAACTCCAGCAGACCCCGAAGGCGGAAAGCCCGAAGGAGATGCACCTCCCGCAGAGCCCAAAGAACCGCGCAAACGCTCAATCTACGACGACCTCAAGGAGAAAAAAGAGGACTTGAAGATTGAGAAACAAAAGCGCGAGCAGGCTGAACGAGAACGGGACGAAATCAAAGAGAAGCTCAACGCACTCGCCAGCGCCACCACTCCTGAAAAGCGAGAGGAAGCGGCGGACGAAGTGACAGAGTACGCGAAGAAGATAGGTGCCGACCCGGAAGCGGTTCGAACACTTGTCGAGCTCGCGCGGAAGGGAATGAAGCCAGAATTGCCCGGAGACGTTGCCGAAGCATTGCAGGACTTCCAGAAGTGGAAGACCGAAAACAGCAAGGCTATCGAGCAGCAGGCTTTCGAGCAGGAATTCAAGGCCGCAATCCCCTCTCTCAAAGAGATTTTCCCAAGTGCATCCGACGAGGAAATGGACGCGATAAAGACCGAACTTGATAGGCTTTCCCACACCAGGGAGATGCACGACAAGCCACTGGACTTCATCGCCTTCAAGAACCGAGCAACGCTAAGCGCGCTCGTCTCTCCTCGAAAGCCAGGTCTCGAAAAGAGAGGCAGAGTGGACGGAGCGACTGTTGAATTCACATTCGACCCGAACGCCGACTACTCGAAGCTCTCTCCCGAAGAGAAGGTGAAGTGGGAAGCAGCGTACAAGAAGATGACCTCTTCGGACTCGCTCCTCACTGACCAGAATGGCCGGAAGACAATTCTCTAGAGCTCAACAGCCTGTGTTCGCGGACATGCGTGGAGACCTATCCACCTAATCATCGAAAATGGCTGCAAACCCAAACACGATGACTTTCAAGACGGTATTCTCCGCAGAATACCAGATGTCGCACTTCAAGGAGCCTGTGTACCAGATCCTTGCCGACACTCGCTTGGAGTCATCTCTCACCAAGGGCCAGACCATCGCACGCTCCTACGCATCGGACGTGCAGGTCAACGACATGGGCGGCGACGGTGCCTACTCGACCCAGGCAATCGTCGATACCCAGGAAACCCTGGTCATTAACAAGGAGAAGGAAGCCTCGATCTACATCAAGAAGCTTGATGAGCTCCAGGCCCACCTCCCGGTAAAGCAAAAGTACGGACGCAAGCTCGCACAGGCGCTCATCAACCAGATTGATGGTGACGTGCTTCTCGCTGCCTACCAAGGCGCGGGAACTACGCTTGACGATGGCAATTTCGGCGGCACTAGCGGCCTCGGAATCACCCTCACGTCTTCGAACATCGCAACTGTCTTCACGACTGCGATGCAGAAGCTCCGCTTGAAGAACGTGGTGTACAACAAGCGTTTCCAGAGCGGCGCAAAGCTCGAAGTGCCGGAAGGCATGCCGGTAGCAATCATCTCTCCGGAGATGCTCACCTACATCGAGCTCTACCTCGGCGGCAAGGACACGCTTCTTGGTGACGAAGTATCCCGCAACGGATACTCAGGGTACTTCATGGGCTTCAACCTCTTCGTAAGCAACTCGCTTGCGTGGACGGCTCAGCTCGAACTCCCGACCATCCCGACTGCGGGCGACACGCTCGTCATCAACGGTGTCACGCTTACTGCTGCGGCAGACGGCGCGGCGACGAACGCTGGCGACTACTCGATTGAAGCTGCTGTCGACGATGCAGCCGCAAACCTCGTACTTCTCATCAACGGAACCGGAACTGCCGGCGCTGACGAGTACATCGATGTTTCGACTGCAAACCGCCGACTCTTGAAGAACATCACTGCTGCGTACAACACAGGCACCAACATGCTCACCCTCACCGGCTCCGGCTGGGGAACTGTTGAGACCTCGGAGACCTTTACGCCGGCAGGAAACGTCTTCACGACCGGCAAGGAGCAGATTCACCCGCTCTTCGCCCTTTCGAAGTCAATCTCTCTCGTAGTGCAGAAAGACCCGAGCCTCGAAGAGAACTTCGTCTCCGGCAAGATCGGTCGCGATTACATCGCTTGGACTGTCTACGGCATCAAGGTCTTCCAGGACCAGGCTCCGCAGATTGTCCAGCTCGCCGTCAACTCCGCTGCCTTCACCGCAGCAGATCAGACTCCGAATTAATAGCGCATAACTACGACAACCATGACTGACCTCAAGAAAAAAGGTGGAATCGTCGGAGTCATTGTTGCGCTATTGCTCGGACTGTTCGGCGGCTCGACTGTGCTCGGCGGCCTCTATAACAACGTCACCACGGATTTCTCTGAAGGAATCACCGTCGATGGTGTTAGCGTTATCGACGGCCTTCGTAGCGGGTCGTTCGCAACGACTTCGGTTGAGTCGTTTACTCGCGGTGGCGACTCTTGTGCGATTACTGACGCCAACGGCGGCACGTACACCCTCACCGACGCAGAGATGGCAAGCTGTAGTACTTTCAAGCTCACCGCTTCTGGCGCTGGGCAGGAAGTAGTCGCGCTCACCTTCCCTGCAACGTCAACGATGGTCAGCACAGTGCCGAACGCGGGCGACTGCCGACAATGGCTCTACGACGCATCTGCCGTTGTGGCAGCAACTACGACCACGCTCACCGCAGGGACCGGGCATGACGTGATTGCAGCTACGACTAACGACGACGTGATTGATGGGCTTGAATTCGCGGAAATCCTCATGTGCCGTCAATCTGATGGCGACGTGACGACTTACGTGAACGAGCTCTTGCACGCTGACTAGCGTTCCCCCCCTGTCTCTCGTGGGCGCAAGCCCCTTTCGGCTCACAAGCTGAAAATCGGGAGCCAGGGATGGGCACGGTAACGCAGCCCAAGTTCTTCCAACCCTAAGCCCGCCCTAATCCCACCTATGATCACCACTAACAAAACCCTCTTCCTCGCAGCCGCACTTGTCCTGTCACTCGCGAGCATGCTCCTGTTTTCCGGCTCTGCACCGCATGCCGAAGCCGAGATCGATAGCACAAAATGCGAGACCTCAACCATCACTGCTGTTGCAATAGGCAACCAAGCATCGACACAGGTTCTTGCAACGTCGAGCAATCGTGCATTTGCAATAGTGCAACAGGTACGAAACGCTGCTGGTGTCGCATCTTCTTCGGTGTCTTTGGCACTGAATGAGGACGTGCTTGCTACTGTCGGAAACGGTATTCAGCTTTCCACGACCACGCCGACGCTGACGTTTGGCATCAACACTCCGCTTCCCTACACAGGAGCAGTCCACGCCATAACCGATACGGCGTCTACAACGCTTCGCGTGACCGAGTGCTCTTACTAGAGCCATGTCGGTTCCGCTCCGGCCACAGCAGAACTTCACGGTGGTTCGGCAAATCGCCAACCATCTCGACACTGCTACCTATTACGTCCGGGCTGTCATTCGAAACGCATACACGGATGAGATACTTGAAACCCTCAATCTCACCGATAAGGGCGGGCAGCGTTTCAAAGGCGACTGGCGTGTTGCAGCGGACCCATCGGGCCAGGGCTTCTACGTTTCGATAGTCACGTCTGTTTACACAGACAGCGGCTACACAACGAAGAGCGAGAACTACGGAGACGAAGAGAACACTCATCTCGTCTCCCAAAACTTCGGTGCAGCGGCCACAGGTGGGGGCGGAGGCATTGGACGCGGGGCGGGCACACTCGACGCCTACACTATTCGCCGCATCCTCCGCGAAGAAATCGAAAAGATGAAACCGGAGCCGGTAGAAATCCCCGAATTCCCAGCGATGCGCTTTGGTGAAGTTCTAGCATCGCTCCAGAGCCTAGAAACGGCCCTCTCACGCATTCCTACAGACCAAGTGGATACTTCACCCATCTTGGGCGCTTTGGAGCGCGTACAGGCCGCTATAGATGCGAAACCAGTTACCGCGCCTACCGACCTATCCCCGGTCCTCAAAGCCCTCAATACGCTCGCACCGGAGCTTCAAACCGGCATGCGCAACATCATCACACTTCTCGACGACGCGCAGGGGCGCTTCTCGGAAGAAGTAGTCAAAGAAATCGAGCGTATCTTCAAGGAGACCGAATTCTCCATTGCACCAAGCACTGCACGACTATCCCCACCTAAGGCGGAACAGCCGAAGCAAGGCATTGCGCTAAACTTAGAAGAACTAGCCTCCTGAATATGATCACAACCGGCGCAAACCTCCTCAGTTTCATAAACAGCCTCAATGCCGATGCCGACGTAGACGCCACACTCGCAGACATTCTCGTCGATAACGCGCGCACAATACTCGAAGCCGAGCGCCCCTGGATGGTGCTACGCAAGACCGACACATCGCTTTCCGTAACAACCGCCAACACGTGGCAGACTGCAAAGGCTACATCGGGTATCACCGGCTGGAGCGGTCGCTTCCACGGTGACTATCCAATTCGCCTGTTCGACGGCACAAACCGCATCGAATACTATCGGCAAGTTCCTTGGGACTCGCGGCTCGAATACAAGGATGTCGGCAACACATTCGTCTACGATGCCAACTCCGGCAACATCTACTTGAATGGCCTCGTCCCATTCAACGGCACGCTCTACATCAACTTTCTATACGATACCGGCGCACTTGACCTCACCTCAACAAGCGCTGTGTGGTCGCCTTTCCCCGCTCGCTTCCTTCCCATCCTCGGCTATTACGCAATCGGCATCCACAAGGGGGCAGTCGACTACGACAGCATCAATCGGCAGATGCTTCCAAGCAATCAGGCAGCACTTGAGGCTCTCAAGAATGCGATGGAGAAGTGGGACAACGAACTCCAGCTCTCCTCAATCGAGCGCAACGATCCGACAGAAGTCGGCAGCTATCCACGAAGCGGGGCCATTTCTCGCGAATAGGCTATGCAGGACTTCACCATCTCGGAATTCGGCGGCCTGGTAACTGCAATCAAAGACACAAAGACCCTGAAGCCGGGAGCGTCGCCTGACTCCCTCAACTGGCTCACTGGGAAGTACAAGGACCACATCGAACTGCGACGCGGATATGCACGCCTCGGCAGTACCGAAGTCACTGGCGTTGGCAATGTCTCCGGCATCGGAGTCACCCGGCGCTATGACGGCGTCGATGTTCTTCACTTCTCATACGACAGGAAGGTCAAATACTACGACAGCAGTGCTGACGACACGGTAGAAGTGAATACCGACTTGCTTCCCTCAGCAGCAGACGGAGAGGACGTATGGTTTCGCTCGTACCAGAACCTCGCTGGGGCCTTCCACTATCTCGGCTCACCAAACTCCGGTGTCTGGAAAATTCCAGCCGCAAACCCCGGAAGCGCTGTCTCCCAATCCGTCAACAACCACCGATGGAACGTATTTCACATAGCGCAGGGCCGCTCATTTGCCGGACAACGAAACGGCACGACCGCAGGCAACAACGACAAGACCGGCCTCTATCTCTCATATATCGATAAGGACCAACTCTCCGACTACACACAGGTCACCGGCGAAAGCGTAGGAACCGGCAACGGCGTCACCACTACATTCACCGGCACAGCAGCCGTCGTGGGTTCAGGCAAGACGCTCATGTATCCGTCGATCACGGACAGCGTCGAAACTTTCGTCGATGACCGAAACGGCAACCTCGTTGGCAGCGCTGGAGGAACCGGCACATTCAACTACGCCACTGGCGCATACAGCGTGACGTTTGCGGCTGCCCCAGCGAACCTGCAAGCAATCACGATGAGCTACTACCACGAGACGGCGACGAGCACCGGCATTCTCGACTTCACAGTAGGCGGGAACGGTCAAGGCAAAACCTTCCGTGAAGATGACGGTGGTGGTCGCCTCATGGCGATATTCAACATCAACAACGTCCACTACCCCTTCCACGAATTGAAGACGTGGCAGGTATCGCTCACGCTCGACGACACAGCGAGTACCAATCTCCCTTATCGCAACGTCGGCATTCCATACGAACGCGCAGCCTGGCAGACCCCAGAAGGCATCGTCTTTGCCGACCTCTCGCGCGAAGCGGACCCGAAGTTTCGTCGCCTCGAAGTTCTACAAGGCACAAACATCAACACCATTGAGCCTACGTCCATATCGGACGAACTCGACCTCACAGGGCACGCTTTTTCCAAGTGCGTCGCCTTTCGATGGGGCGATTATGAGATATTCTGCGTGCAGGAGAAAACGAACGGCGTCGCCAACGACTACAACTCAGTCATGTACGTTCGGAACGTCGTCTCCGGCGCGTGGGACAAGCTCAACTACTATGCTTCTTGCCTCGCTGAATACTCCGGCACGCTCGTTGCGGGAGACTCGCTCTCTCGCAACGTCTACACGCTGTTCTCAGGCTTTGACGAAGACGGCGACACGATAGAGAACTACTGGACTTCAAGCGACGTCAATTGCGGCACTGAGAACCTAAAGACATGCCGGCGCATGGTCGTCGACGGCCTCATTCAGCCGGGGCAATCTCTAAAAGTCTCCGTTTCCTACGACGGCAAGCCATTCGCTGAGATGTTCACTGTCGAGAGCGACGGTGATTACGTCGACACTGGGACCGAGACTTCCATCGGCTCCCCGACCCTCGGTTCTAAGACTATCGGCGCAGGCGGCGCTTCAACCGCCTCGCCCTTCGAAGTCGACTTCAAGCTATTGTCCGACCGATTCATTCATGCGCGTGTCAAGGTAGAGGCGCTCGGCATTGGCTACGTCTCTGTCAATAGCTTCACCTTCAAAGACATCCGCGACAAAGGTCGCAAGAACTTGCCGACGCGGACGCGATAACTCCGCTACGAATTACATCGTAACGCTACACTCTCATATATGGACATTCTCTCGAACATTGGGGCGTTCATTGGAAGCATCGGGATTGCAATCAGCTCGTTCTTCGCTCCCGCACCAGAGCCAACGCTAAGCGCCGCGCTTCCTTCGGCCACTGCTATTTTCGAAACCTCGCTCGCTGCACCGATAAGCTCATCGGCCACATCGATGACACTCAGTTCGAACTCCGTCCGTGGTGGCGGGGCTCTATCTGGGTACAACTGCTTCACACTCGACGAAGGTTCTAGCCAGGCCGAATTTGCCTGCGGCACTGTCTCCGGCACGGCAGTCTCAAGCCTCACTCGTGGTATCAGCCCTCTCACCGGCACAACCACTGACTCCGATCTCCAATTCGCACATCGTCGCGGCGCTTCTGTAAAAATCACTGACTTCCCGCTCATCCAAATACTCAAAGCGCAAGCGAATGGAGAAGATACCTACCCGAACATCCTCAAGTACGCATCACACCCAACGTTCACGGCAACGACCGATATTGTCGACAAGAAATACGTTGACGACATCGCCATTTCTGGTGCGGGCGTTATCGACGCAACAACCGCCGCAAGGGGTGTTGTTGAATTCGCGACTGCCGCAGAGCAAGCCGCCTCAACTGCTGCTGGCTCCTCCGGAACACTCGCCCTCAAGTCCGAATTCGCCACTTCGACATACAACTCCGCTACTGCCGGAAATGTCGTCGTCGTCACCGGCTCCGGCGGGACCATCGACAAGCTCTTCATACCGACCACACTTGCTTCCACTACGTTCAGCGGGTTCGTCTCGCTCTCTGGTGTCGCTACCTCGACAATCGCGTCCACCTCCCTTGCAGCCTTCACATCGTCCACGACTCCAACGACGACCTGGACCAAGCCGTCCAACCTCAAATACGTCATTGTAGAAGTGATCGCAGGCGGTGGCGGTGGCGGCGGTAACACGGCTGCCAACGGAGAATGCACAGGAGGAGCCGGTGGCGGGTACGCGCGCGAGATCATCCCCGCCGCCGCACTTGGTGCCACTGAGACCGTCACGGTAGGGGGCGGTGGCACAGGTGAAGTCGGTTCGGGAAGCTGTGCAGGCGGCAACACAGGGGGCCCTTCTTCGTTCGGGGCTCATCTTTCAGCTACTGGTGGGTCAGGTGATGGTCGAACCGCAGGTACTGGATCAGGTGGTGACATCAACCTCTCAGGCCATGCTGGTGCACGTCATATGACCACCGACAACGTCGGTGGTCAGGGGGGCGGCACCTTCTATGCACCGGCTACGAA
>CAZCRC010000042.1:0-11633 GCA_964500995.1 uncultured Actinomycetes bacterium | reverse complement strand
TCCAGGCTCCCACCGGGTCGCCGGCTTTCCACATCTGCTGGCGCCACAGCATGTAGTAGATGCCGTACTCCTTGGCATGCTTCTGGAAGTACCGGGCGATCTCATTGCCCAGCTTCACGTCTGACCCAGTTCCGCCGTTCGGCATCATGATGTCGGCGGCACGACCACTCGGATGATCCGGGTAGGGGTCGTACGGGCGGTATCCGCCGACGGTGCGGATCTCGGGGTACAACACGTTCACGGTGCGGCCGATCATGACGGTGTCGAACTGCAGGTGCGCCTCGTTCCAGCGCACCGGTTGGCACACGTCGACGACCACGCCGGCATCGGTACACAGCTTCGCGAGCTTGGCTGCGCCCGGTCCGTCGGCCCGCGTCTGGCCGCTCAGTTGTTTGATCAGGGCTTGGGCGTTGGCCTTCTCCTCCTGGGCCGCCGCAATACGGTCCTCGGCGGCGCGCACGGCCTGCTGGGGCGAGGTCACCACGACCGGCTCGCTGGGCACCACTACGTCGGGCTCGGGAGGTGTCATGGTGGCCAGCTCCTCGATGCTGGCCTCTCGCAAGGTCGTGGCGGGGGAGGTCTCGGCAAGAAGCCCGGCGATCAACTCGATCTCGGGAGCGCCGGACCGGTACGTGGGGGTCTCGACCTGTTGTAGGGCGGCCAAGACGTCCGGATCGATGCTGCCGGTCGCGGCCTGCTTGCGGATCAGCGCTGCGGTGCGGCGCGCGTCGGCGAGTTCCTGCTCGGCCGTCGTCAGCAGGTGCTTGGCTGACCGGATCGTGGATTGCTGGGTGGCCTGACCATTCGCCGATGCCGCGGCCTGCCCCGACATTGCAGCGGTACCTGCCAGGGTGATCCCCACAGCCCCCGCTACGATCGTTGCTCGCTTGCGCGACATGACCTCGACCTCTCCTCGAAGATATGAATCTTCACCGGGTTGCCCGGGAGGATTGGGACGAAAACGTGACACGAGTCTCGTCGAACTGTGAAGTGTGGCCTGGATCACGAATCTGACGCGCATGGGGGACATCAGACGGCTACGGTCGGCCTCGGGGAACCCCCCACTGCGGCAGGAGGCCACACATGCCCGCTGAACTCGACACCAGCGTCATCCAGGATGCGCTTGGTAAAGAGGACTACCTGACTGTCATCCGTGAGGTCCGGGAGGCCATCACCGCCGACCCCATCGCGGCCCTGGCGGATCCGGTCATCAACGAGTGGCTCGGGCGCCGCTACCGCAACATCTTCCTGCAAGAAGCCGTCGCCGACGCCCGGACAGTCAAGAACTCCCAGGCGCCGTTCCCGCTGAACCTGGTCGACAAGCGGTCGCTGCGACAGAAGGTCGGCCAGCGCATGGTCAAGACCATCGGCGCCGACGAGATCGCCAGCGAGCTCCCCCCGGCCCAACTGGGGTCACTGGGCAACACCACGATCGTGTTCGCCCCAGGCCTGCTCACGGGGTTGCTGCCAGTGCTCGCATTCCAGCAGGTGTGGCCGCGCATCCAGTCCCGGTTCGGGATCAAGGTCGTCGCGGTGGACTCCCATCCGATGGCCTCGACCGAGGCGAATGTGCGGGATCTGGAGAACGCCATCGAGCGTGGCATCGGGGTCCGCACCGACCTCGAAGCCGGCTACATCACCGCCGACGACAACCCGACCCCGCCCGAGGGCGACATCTTCTTGATGGGCTACTCGAAGGGGTCGCCGGACATTCTGACGTTGCTGACCAAGCGCCCGGACCTGGCGCCGCGGATCAAGGGCTTCGCGGCATGGGCTGGGGCGGTCGGCGGCTCGTACGCGGCCAACGACATCTACGACAAGATCAAGGACCTGCCGGAGTACGACGCCGTCAAGGGCATGTCCGGCGAGGTCGGCCGCCTGCTGCTGCGGATGGCGCCGATCATCCAGATGCAGCGGGTCAATCGCCGGCTGGACGAGTACGACTTCAAGGGCGCGTTGAAGTCGCTGACCACCTGGTACCGCGAGGACTTCATGGAGGAGAACCAGGAACTGTTCATGGAGTTGGGCATCCCGATGTTCTACTTCACCGGGGCCACGACCATCTTCGAGGTGCCGTGGTTCCAGGTGCAGGGAACGTTCGACCTGGCCAAGTACGACCAGGAGAACGACATGCAGCTCACCCAGGCGCAGGCCAAGCCGCCGCTGCCCTTCTCGCCGCACCTGGCCAAGTTCCGCGCCAACCACTGGGACCTGTCCTACGACACGTTCCCCTGGTACGCCACCATGGGATCCACCAAACTCAAGGACCCGTTCGCCCGCGAACCCGCCGTCGCGGCCATCGTGTTGTTCATGAGCGAGATCGGTCTGTTGGACTGATCGTCCGGGTTCGATCACGCCGTTTGGGGTTCGGGCTGGGCTGGTCTACACTTGCAGACGGTCCGGTGTGTCCACCTCCACGATTGATTCCACCAGCCCCTTGGGGCTCCAGTGGGATGCCCGTGGTCAGTGCGACAGGCCAGGCCGGCGGCAGTAGGCAGTACGACGAACCGAAGGATCTGAGTAGGGGTATGGCCAAGAAGGACGGCGCGATCGAGTTAGAGGGCACCATTGTGGAGTCCCTCCCGAACGCGATGTTCCGGGTCGAACTCGACAACGGTCACAAGGTGTTGGCTCACATCAGCGGCAAGATGCGGATGCACTACATCCGGATCCTGCCCGACGATCGAGTCGTCGTCGAACTGTCTCCGTACGACCTCACCCGAGGTCGCATCATCTACCGCTACAAGTGACAGGGAAACGGAACAGATGAAGGTCAAGCCCAGCGTCAAGCCGATGTGCGACAAGTGCCGCGTCATCCGACGCAAAGGCGTGGTCCGTGTCATCTGCGACAACCCCCGCCACAAGCAGCGGCAAGGCTGATCCCACCCGGGATCGGTAGCTGCACACAGCAGATCACCCGTCCCCTGGTCCGGCAACGTGCCCGGATCCAGGACGACACCTGCGGTCGACGGGCCGCGGACCCACCGGGCGGTGGGGTCGGTGATCTGGAACGAACCCGTCGACGAACAGTAAGGAAGCCGCCCGATGGCACGTCTCGTCGGTGTCGATCTGCCCCGCGATAAGCGGTTGGAGGTCGCGCTCACGTACATCCACGGCATTGGCCGATCCCGCGCCCAGGAAACCCTGAAGGCCACCGGGATCAGCCCTGACATCCGGGTCGCTGACCTGGGGGATGCCGAACTCGTCGCTCTGCGCGACTGGATCGAAGCGAACTACAAGGTGGAGGGTGACCTGCGCCGCGAGGTTCAAGCTGATATCCGGCGCAAGGTCGAGGTCGGCTCCTACCAGGGGATCCGGCACCGCCGCGGCCTTCCGGTCCGCGGACAGCGAACGCACACCAACGCTCGCACCCGCAAGGGCCCGCGCAAGACAGTCGCGGGCAAGAAGAAGGCCAAGTAGTCAAGGCTTGTCACAGCCGTAGGAGAGAACAGGAACTTATGCCTCCCAAGTCAGGTGCCAAGAAGGTGCGCCGCAAGGAGAAGAAGAACGTCGCGCACGGACACGCGCACATCAAGAGCACGTTCAACAACACGATCATCTCGATCACCGATCCCACCGGTGCTGTGATCGCGTGGTCCTCGTCCGGCCAGGTCGGGTTCAAGGGCAGTCGCAAGTCGACTCCCTACGCCGCCCAGATGGCTGCCGAGGCCGCTGCGCGCCGTGCGATGGAGCACGGCATGCGCAAGGTGGACGTGTTCGTCCGTGGTCCGGGCTCCGGCCGTGAGACCGCCATCCGGTCGCTGCAGGCGACCGGCCTCGAGGTCGGTTCGATCTCGGATGTCACCCCCGTCGCCCACAACGGTTGCCGCCCCCCCAAGCGGCGCCGGGTCTGAGCAGGAGTAGAGAACGTGGCTCGTTACACCGGACCCGACTGCCGTCGCTGCCGTCGGGAGAAGATGAAGCTCTTCCTGAAGGGCTCCAAGTGCTACACCAACTGCCCGCTGGAGAAGCGCAAGGCCTACCCCCCGGGTATGCACGGCCAAGCGCGTCGGACCAAGGAGTCCGAGTACCTGCTGCAGATGCGTGAGAAGCAGAAGTGCGCGCGCATCTATGGCGTGCTCGAGAAGCAGTTCCGCGGCTACTTCGCCGAGGCCTCGCGCCGTTCCGGCAAGACCGGCGAGAACCTGCTCCAACTGCTCGAAAGCCGTCTGGACAACGTCGTGTACCGCGCGGGATTCGCGTCCTCACGCGACCAGGCGCGCCAACTCGTCACCCACGGCCACTTCACTGTGAACGGTCGCAAGGTCGACATCCCGTCGTACCGCGTGAAGCCGTCCGACATCATCGAGGTCAAGGCGACGTCGCGCGAGATGACGCCGTTCTTGGCCGCCATCAACGATGCGGGGCTGCGTGAGGTTCCGGGCTGGCTCGAAGCCATCCCGACCCAGCTGCGGATCCTGGTGCATTCGCTGCCCGAGCGGGCGGCGATCGACACCGTGGTCCAAGAACAGCTCATCGTCGCGCTCTACTCCAAGTGACCCTGGGGGTTCCCGGCCCCACCGGCCGGGAACCCCACCCACATCGCGGCGTCAAATAGCGGACGCCCCGGAAAGGAAAATCTGTGCTCATCACCAAGCGCCCCGTCCTCCGTGAAGAAGAAGTCTCCGACTACCGTTCCCGGTTCGTGCTCGAGCCGTTGGAGCCGGGATTCGGCTACACGTTGGGCAACTCGCTTCGTCGCACGCTGCTGTCCAGCATCCCCGGCGCTGCTGTCACCAGCATCAAGATCGACGGCATCCAGCACGAGTTCACCACGATCGAGGGCGTCAAAGAGGACGTCACCGAGATCATCCTGAACGTCAAGTCACTGGTCGTGTCCATCGACGGTGATGACGTGGCCACGGCGTACATCCATCGCACCGGTCCCGGTCTGGTGACCGCTGCCGACATCCAGTTGCCCGCCGGTGTCGAGGTGCACAACCCCGATCTGGTTCTGGCGTCGCTGGACGAGCGCGGTCAACTCGAGATGGAACTGACGATCGAGGCCGGCCGCGGTTACGTGTCGGCTCAGGCGCCTGCTCGTGATGCAGGTGTCGAGATCGGCCGGATTCCGGTGGACTCCATCTACTCCCCGGTGCTCAAGGTCACCTACAAGGTCGAGGCGACCCGCGTGGAGCAGCGCACCGACTACGACAAGTTGATCTTGGACGTCACCACCAAGCAGTCCATGTTGCCGCGCGATGCCGTCGCTTCGGCCGGCCGCACACTCGTGGAGTTGTTCGGACTCGCCCGTGAACTGAACGTCGAGGCCGAAGGCCTGGACCTCGGCCCGTCGCCCGACGACGAGCAGGCCAGCGAGCAGCTCAACATGAGCATCGACGCGCTGAACCTGTCGGTGCGTTCGCACAACTGCCTGAAGCGTGAAGGCATCGCGAGCGTGGGCGAACTGATCACCCGCTCCGAGGCCGACCTTCTCGACATCCGCAACTTCGGCAGCAAGTCGATCGACGAGGTCAAGGTGAAGCTCTACGAGCTCGGCTTGGCCCTGCGCGACAGCCCGCCCGGGTTCGACCCCAGCCAGGTCGTCTACTACGGCGACGACGATGCCGGGTACGCCGAGACCGAGCAGTACTGACGTACTGGCGCCCCACCGACACCTGACCGACACCAGCCCGAGGAGATCCGATGCCCACGCCGACAAAGGGAGCGCGACTGGGCGGCAGCCCGGCGCACCAGCGCCTGATGCTCGCCAACCTGGCGACCGCCCTGTTCGAGCACGGCCGCATCACCACGACCGAGGCCAAGGCGCGCCGGTTGCGGCCCTATGCCGAGCGCTTGGTGACCAAGGCCAAGCGGGGTGACCTGCATTCCCGCCGTCAGGTGGCCGCAGTCATCCGGGACAAGGCGGTGGTGCACGAGCTGTTCACCGAGATCGCCCCGGGCTACGCCGGTCGCGCCGGTGGCTACACCCGGATCACCAAGTTGGGTCCGCGCAAGGGTGACAACGCCCCGATGGCCGTGATCGAACTGGTGGAGCCGTTGGCTGAGCAGACCGTCGCCGAGGCGACCGCCGCCACCAAGCGCGCTGCCAAGGACCAGGCCGCCGCCGCTGCCGCCTCCGCGACTGCTGCGAGTACGCCAGCGGAAACCCCGGCAGAGAACGAAGCCGAGGCCACCACCGAGGCGTCCCTGGATGCGGCTGAGGCCGAGATCCTGGCGACCGAGGCGGAGGCGCAGGACGAGGTCGTCGCCGAGGCCGAAGCGGCCGCCGACGAGATCCAGGCCGAGGGTTCCGACTCCGACAAGTGACCGACACCCTTCGGCTGAGTATCACCCTCGGCTACGACGGGACCGGCTATGCCGGGTGGGCCCGGCAACCCCAGGTGCGCACGGTCCAGGGGGACCTGGAATCAGCACTGACGCAGATCGACCCGCGGATCGGTGGCACCGTGTGCGCCGGCCGCACGGATGCCGGGGTTCACGCGCGGACCCAGGTGGTCCATGTCGAGGTTCCCGAAGAGGTGTGGCACAGCCGCGGTGACGAGGGGATGCGGCGGCAGTTGAATCGGCTGACGGACGACCGGATCCACGTGCGAGCGGTGTCGGTGGCGGCAGCCGGATTCGACGCTCGCTTCTCGGCGTTGTCGCGCACCTACTCCTACCGGATCTGCGATGACGCGACCCTCTGGGATCCGTTGTTCCGCGAGTGGGTCACGATGCACCGCAAGCCCCTGGACGTCGCCGCCATGGCGCTCGCCGGGCAACAACTCGTCGGCGAGCACGACTTCGCGGCGTTCTGTCGGCCGCGTGACGGAGCGTCGACGATCCGCCGGATCCTGCGGTTGGACGTCTATCGAGACGGTGGCCGCCGGGTGGTGGTCACGGTCGAAGCCGATGCGTTCTGTCATTCCATGGTGCGTTCCCTCGTGGGGGCCCTTGTGGCGATCGGCGAAGGCCGTCGTGATGAACGCTGGCTGGCGGCGTCACTCGCGGCGACCCAACGGGATTCCGCGATCATGGTCATGCCGCCGCAGGGACTGGTCCTGGAGTCGGTCACCTACCCACCCGACGAACTTCTGGCTCAACGCGCCGACACCACCCGCCGCTTCCGCGGGGTCGAGGTTGCGCCAATGGAGTGATCAAGGTCCGCGTTAACGCTGCAACCTGACGGCGGCTCTGCAAGGGTGCGAAGAGACACCCACGGCCACTCACGATGGCCGGCAACCAGGAGGAACGCTGCCATGCGCGTCGTCGTCGCACTCGGAGGAAATGCCCTGCAGAAGCGGGGCGAACCCATGACGGTGGAGAACCAGCGGGCAAACGTCAAGACCGCCTGCCGTGCGCTGAGTCCGGTGGCGATGGAACACGAACTCGTGGTCTCGCATGGCAACGGCCCGCAGGTGGGCCTCCTGTCCTTGCAGGCGTCGTCGTACGACGAGGTGTCGGAGTATCCCTTCGACGTGTTGGGCGCACAGACCGAGGGGATGATCGGCTACTTCATCGAACAGGAACTGGGCAACTACCTGCCTTTCGAGAAGCCCATCGCGACGATCCTGACCATGACCGAGGTCGACGCCGACGACCCGGCAATGGCCGATCCCACCAAGTTCGTGGGTCCGGTCTACAGCAAAGAGGATGCTGACCGACTGGCGGTCGAGAAGGGCTGGACGGTCAAGCAGGACGGTGACGTCTGGCGCCGCGTGGTGCCTTCGCCCGTCCCCAAGCGCATTTTCGAGATCCGCGCCATCAAGGCCCTACTCGATATGGGTGCCGTGGTGGTCTGCACCGGGGGTGGCGGCATCCCCACGATGTACGTGCCCGGCGGTAGCGAGCTCGAAGGCCCGTGGGACTTCAACGACAAGCATCTGGTCGGCGTCGAAGCCGTCATCGACAAGGACCGTTCGTCGGCGGTGCTCGCCCAGGACCTTGAGGCGGAACTGCTGGTCATTGCCACCGACGCTGATGCCGTGTACCTGGGCTGGGGAACCCCTGACCAGAAGGCGATCGCCGAGGCGTCGCCGGACGCCATCGAGGCCTATGACTTCCCCGCCGGATCGATGGGTCCCAAGGTGGAGGCCGCGGCCGAGTTCGCGCGGCGCAATCCGGGCAGCGCAGCTGTGATCGGGGCGTTGGAGGACCTCCCGGAGATCATGGCCGGCACCAAGGGCACTCGGATCACGACTGACGCAGCCGAGGTCACCTTCCACTGATCGGGAGCTGTTCGACGGCGCTTTGACCGTTTCGACTCCCGCCGGGTACGCTTGTGAAGTTGTCGCCGCGCCGGGTGGTGTGGCTGGACCGAAACCCCACGGCTCACAACCGACCGCAGGAGAGAAATCGTGCGCACCTACACGCCCAAACCGGGTGAGATCGAGCGCAAGTGGCATGTCATCGATGCCGAGGACGTCGTGCTCGGCCGGTTGGCCAGCCAGACCGCTCGGTTGCTGCGTGGCAAGCACAAGCCCGTCTTCGCGCCGCACGTCGACACCGGCGACTTCGTCATCGTGATCAACGCGAGCAAGGTGGCGCTGTCCGGCAGCAAGGCGACGGACAAGCTCGACAACCGACACTCGGGATACCCCGGTGGCCTGTCGAGCCGCAGCTACGGCGATCTGCGCGAGAACGACCCCCGTCGCATGGTCGAGAAGGCCGTCAAGGGGATGTTGCCGCACAACACCCTCGGCCGGGCCCAGCTCAGCAAACTCAAGGTGTACGCGGGTCCAGATCATCCGCACGCCGCCCAGCAACCCGAACCCTACGAACTGAATCAGGTGGCCCAGTGAGCGAGGAAATCACCGAAGCCGTGACCGAGGCCGACTACGGCGACGTCGAGGTCGTCACCGAGATCGCCGAGGTCTCCGGAGTCCCCGCCCGCCGCGCCGAGGGTGCCGCCGTCGGTCGCCGCAAGGAAGCCGTCGCCCGCGTTCGCCTGGTTCCCGGTTCCGGTCAGTGGCAGATCAACGGCCGCTCGTTGGCCGACTACTTCCCGGACAAGGTCCACCAGCAGTTGGTCAGCAGCCCGTTCGTCACCACGGACTCCGTGGAGCAGTACGACGTCTTCGCCCGTATTGATGGGGGCGGCGAGTCCGGCCAAGCGGGCGCCCTCCGCCTCGGTATCGCCCGCGCCCTCAACGGGATCGACGAAGAGGCTCACCGCGCGTCGCTGAAGAAGGCGGGCTTCCTGTCCCGTGACGCCCGCGTCAAGGAACGCAAGAAGTACGGCCTCAAGAAGGCGCGCAAGGCACCGCAGTACTCCAAGCGCTGACCGCCACCGTGGCTCGGTTGTTCGGCACCGATGGTGTCCGTGGTCTGGCGAATCGCGACCTGACCGCCCCCATGGCGTTGTCCTTGGCCGCTGCGGCGGCTGTGGTACTCCCGGAGCGTCCCGATGGTGGCCGCCCCACCGCCGTCGTCGGGCGGGACCCCCGTGCCAGCGGCGAGTTCCTCTCCGCTGCTGTGATCGCGGGTCTGGCTTCTGCGGGAGTCGACGTGTGGGACATCGGCGTGGTGCCGACTCCTGCCGTGGCATTCCTGACCGAGGAGTCGGGCGCTGACTTCGGGGTGATGCTGTCTGCGTCGCACAACCCCATGCCCGATAACGGCATCAAGTTCTTCGGCAAGGGCGGCCTGAAACTCACCGACGAGGTCGAAGACCGGATCGAAGCGACCATGACCGATCTGCCTCCCGGTCCCACCGGAGCCGCCGTCGGCCGGGTGCGCAGCGGGGGCGACCCGGTGGGTCGGTACGTGCGCCACGTCGTCGGGGCAGTGGACCAGGATCTGACCGGTCTGCGAGTGGTGGTGGACGGCGCGAACGGCGCCGCCAGTGCCGCTGGGCCACGGGTACTGCGGGAACTCGGGGCCGAGGTCATCGAAATTCACACGGCTCCCGACGGATACAACATCAACGAGGACTGCGGCTCCACGCATCTGGGTGACCTGCAGGCGGCGGTCGTGTCGGAGGGTGCCCACGCGGGGATCGCGCACGACGGTGATGCCGACCGATGCTTGGCCGTGGACGCCACGGGCGCCGTCGTGGACGGCGACCAGATCATGGCGATCCTGGCCGTCGGCCGCAAAGCCACGGGAACGTTGCGCGGCAACACGGTGGTGGCCACCGTGATGTCGAACTTGGGATTCAAGTTGGCGATGCGAGCCAACGACATCGAGGTCCGCGAGACTGCGGTGGGCGACCGCTATGTGCTCGAGGCCATGTTGGCCGAGGGCTACACGCTGGGTGGGGAACAGAGCGGACACATGCTGCTGCTGGACCACGCGACGACGGGCGATGGGGTGTTGACCGCGGCTCACCTGCTGGCACGGATGGCCGAGGTCGGGCAACCCCTCGCACAACTCGCCGCCGTCATGCAGCGACTCCCACAGGTGCTGGTCAACGTCACCGGGGTCGATCGGGCCGGCTTGGCTGACAACGCGGAAGTGGCCGAGGCCGTGACCGCTGCCGAGGCGCGGCTGGGGGAGTCCGGCCGGGTGCTGTTGCGACCCTCGGGCACGGAGCCACTCATCCGCGTGATGGTCGAGGCGCCGTCGCACGACGACGCAGAGCAGATCGCTGCGGAACTCGCCGCTGTCGTGGCCAACCGCCTGCCGCTGTGACTGGAGCGGCCACCGTAGGCTGTCGTCCATGTGTGGAATCGTCGGATACGTCGGGGAACGGTCAGCGCTCGAAGTTGTGATCGCGGGGCTGCGCCGACTGGAGTACCGGGGCTACGACTCCGCCGGAGTGGCACTGGCCGATGGCGGGGTGCTGTGGACCGAGAAGCGCGCCGGCAAGCTGGCCAACCTCGAAGCTGCCGTTGCCGAGGAAGAGCCACCCGCCGCCACGACCGGTATCGGGCACACCCGATGGGCGACCCACGGCGGCCCCACCGACCGCAACGCCCACCCCCACGTCTCGTCCGATGGTGCGGTCGCGATCATCCACAACGGGATCATCGAGAACTTCGCCGAGCTGCGCGAGGAACTCGCTGAACTCGGCATCGAACTCCAATCCGAGACCGACACCGAGGTCGCCGCCCACATGGTGGCTCTCGTGCTGCCGGAGTGTGACGGTGACTTGGCCGAAGCCATGCGCCGGGTGTCCCGGCGACTCAACGGCGCGTTCACGCTCGTGGCTGTCGATGCTCGCCGTCCCGACGTCGTTGTCGGTGCCCGGCGCAACTCACCGCTGGTGGTGGGCGTCGGTGAAGGCGAGGCATTCCTGGCGTCGGACGTCGCCGCGTTCATCGAGTTCACCCGCGATGCGATCGAACTCGGCCAGGACCAGGTGGTTGAGGTCAGTCGTGACGGCGTCACTGTGACCGACTTCGACGGCAACCCCGCCGAGGTCACCCCGTTCACGGTCGACTGGGACGCTGCTGCCGCCGAGAAGGGCGGCTACGACCTGTTCATGCTCAAGGAGATCGCGGAACAGCCCAAGGCGGTGGCTGACACGTTGCGTGGCCGCATCGACCGTGACGGCACGCTGCGCTTGGACGACATGAAGATCTCGCACGCCGAGGTGCGCGAGATTCAGAAGATCGTCGTGGTGGCGTGTGGCACGGCCTATCACGCGGGAATGGTCGCGAAGTACGCGATTGAGCACTGGACCCGGATCCCGTGCGAAGTCGAGTTGGCCAGCGAGTTCCGCTACCGCGACCCCATCGTGGACCGTC
>CAZCRC010000041.1:0-11835 GCA_964500995.1 uncultured Actinomycetes bacterium | reverse complement strand
CCAACCGGTCGTTGACCTCTTTGAACCCGTCGAGGTCGATGAACAACAGCGCCCCGCCGGTGTCGTGGTCCTGACACCGCGCCAGGGCTTGCCGGATGGATCGCTCCAGATCTGCGCGGTTCGCAAGCCCGGTGAGGCTGTCGGTGCGCGCCACGATCTCCAACCGTGCTTCCGCGGACTTGCGGTCGGAGATGTCCACCACCGTCACGACGACACCGTCGGGCTTGCCGTTCCATCCGGTGATGGGAGCGATGGATACCTCGACCCACACAGCCGTGCCGTCGGGCCGGAAGTGTCTCGCCTCCAGGTGCACCGGTTCGCCCCGCTCAGTCGCCTTGGCCAACTGCCCCGCCGACAACGCGGTCCGCGGCCCCGTGAGGTCGAGAAGGTGCTGGCCGATGGCATCGGCGGCGGGGATCCCGGTGATCCGTTCCGCACCGACGTTCCAGGAAAGGACCCGGCCGGCAGCGGACAGCCGCGCAATCCCGGTGTCGGTGGCATCAACCATCTCAGCCGTCTGGACGAGTCGTTGATGCAGTTGCGCGTTCTCCACCAACGGCGCAAGGCGCTGGGCCACTTCGACCAACAGTGCCTTGTGTCGATCTCCCAGCACATCCCCGTCGGCCAGGTGGACGCCCAACGCGCCGACCACCACACCGTTCGCCACGACGGGGACCCGATGAATGGCCGTGACATCGACAGCGCGGGCGTCGGGAAGCGGCGGGTGCCCTCCGAACTCCAATGTGCAGGTCCCCGGGATCAGTCGGGACAAGACCCGTGTGACGGCGGTGGCCAGTCCGGCGGGCCCTGTGCCAGCCAGACCAGCGGCGGTACTGATCTCGGCAAGGAGCGACTCTCGTTGGTGCGCCGATTTGGCGTTGCTCACGTCGCGGGCGATCGCGACGATCGTTCGAGTCTCAGGGATCGGGCGACACGCCCATTGCAGCCAACGGTAGTCACCGGTGGGCGTACGGTATCGATTCTCGAACCCCACGACATCATGGCCTTCGACCAACTGCCGGGCCGCCGCCAGCGTCGCCTCCTGATCGTCAGGGTGCACGAAGTCCAGATACGGGCGACCCAGCAACTCCGCCGCTCCCCAGCCCAGGACCTCCCGCCAGGCGCTGTCGCTCAGCCGGGTGAATCGGCCTTCGAAGTCGGCCAAGACCGGCAAGTCGGGTGACATCTCGAAGAAGGTGTTGAGGTCCCTTTCTGATGCCCGTTGTTTGGTGATATCGCGAACCGTGATGACGGCCGTTTCGGAAGGCGTGGCGGACAGACGAGCCTCGAAACTCCGCCGTCCACCCGGCAGGTCCAGTTCGAACTCGAAGGTCACGACCTCGCCGCTGGCGACAGCCCGGTCCAGGGCGTCCTCGCTCAACGCCACGATTGCCGGCGGCATGACATCGCGGAAACGTTGCCCCATGAACTGCTCGGGTGGAATCAGGAATGGTTCGTCCACCGCGGGAAGAGCTTCGACGATTCGACCGTCATTGTCGAGTCGGAACATCATGTCGGGCGTGGCCAAGGCCAGCGCCTCAAGGTGTTCGGCGTGGGGGAACGACTGCGACTCGCGCAGTGTGTACAGGCGACGACCGGAGATTCCGCCACGCGGCCGAGCGTCATTGTCGGGTTGCTCGTTCACACCCGCTCCCGGCACGACGTCAGCACTCATTGGACCGGATCCCATCCGTCGTAATCCGAGAGTAGCCCTCCTCACGTACCGTTCTTACCCGCTGGACTTCCGTCTGCCCCTGCTCGGGGTGAATTGCGTCGCCGGAGACGGGCGACGCGTCCGGCCGAGTTCGGCGTCAGTCGGCGATTCGCATCAACACCAAGGTGAACCGGCAGGCCGATTTGGCCACTAGGGCGTGACGGTCACTCGGGGCCAGATACACGACATCCCCCGGGACCAATGCGTGGGGGACTCCCGCAACGGTGAACGCCATCTCTCCGGCCTGCATCAGCACCGCCACAGCGCGATCGGAGGCATGGTCAGTGAGCTCCTGCCCAGCATCCATCGCGAACTCCACGATTCGCATCGCGTCGTTGTTGACGGCCGTGCGCGAGGTGGTGGCGTCGGTGGGTATCGGTAGTTCCGCCCAGAGGCCGGTGCGCACCTGGGATTCGTTCATCGGTGTGGTGGGCATTGGGACTCCTAACCTCGGCCGACCGGGACTGGTCGGGTTGATGTTGCACTGTCAACTGCGGCTCCGGCGCCCCATGCGATCGCTTCCTCCACCCGGTCGGCATGGCCGAACGAACCTGGAGCGTAGCCGCAGAGGGGATCGTCGGCGAGCAGGTTCCGGGTCGCCCCGAAGGCCCGTGGCCGCGACCCACCACACACCACTCGGAACTCGCACCGCCCACACCGACCCTGCGGTGCTTCGGCATCGCGCAGTTCCAGGAACAGGTCAGACGAGCGATACAACTGCGACAGCGAGTTCCGGTGCACATTGCCGGCTGACAGTGGCAGAAACCCGCTGGGATACACCTCTCCCGTGTGCGAGATGAAGACGAATCCGCGAGCCGCGCTCACCTGTAGCGGGGGTCGCCGTAGTCGCCCGTTGCCTGGGGCGGCCAGATCGAGGTCGCGGATGCGCTGACTCAACTTCTGGTAGTCGGCTCCCAGACCCAGTTCTGCCACGGGGTCCAGACCCAGATCCTCACAGATCGTGCGCTGGATGCAGACGCGACGGAACGCAGGGGCCTCCGTGGTCTTGAGCGCCACGATCTTGTCGGCGTCGTAGCAGAAGTTCAGGATGTCCTCGGCCTGCGCGGCGGACAGTTGCCGCAACTGTTCCCCGCGACCGGTGGGGACCAGGAAGAACACCGACCATGTGAGCGCACCCAGGTCACTGATCATGGCCAGGAGCTCCGGCAGTTCAGTGATGTTGTCCGGGGTCACCGTCGTGTTGATCTGCACCCTGAGCCCCAACTCCTTCGCCTCGCGCCACCCCCGAACCGTGTGGTCGAAGCTCCCGGTGACCCCGCGGAAGGAGTCATGGGTACCGGGCGTCGCCCCGTCGATGCTCAGTGAGATTGCATGGGCCCCAGCCTCGTAGACCCGCCTCAGATTCTCGCGATTCAGGGCGGGGGTTCCTGACGGCGACACAGCCACCGGGATCCCCGCACGCGAGCCGTACTCGATGAGGTCCAGCAGATCAGGACGTTCGAACGGATCGCCCCCCGTGATGACGAAGAACGGTGGTGGACTTCCGATACCCGCTACCTCATCCATCAGCGAATAGGCCTGCTCCGTCGTCAGTTCCCCACTGTCGCGGTGGGGAACCGCCGTCGCGCGACAGTGTCGACACGCCAGGGCGCAGGCGCGCGTCGCCTCCCAGATGACGATGAAGGGTCGGTCGGTCAGATCGATCCGGGTGCGACGCAGCGCCTGTGTGCTCATGGCGAGTGCAGGTCAGCCGGCACGCTCGAAACGCAGGTGCCACGCATCGGGGCCACGCTCCAGGTAGTCGATATCGAAAGTGTCGCCGTACCGGTCCTTCGCCTGTGCCAGCAAGGGCAGTGGGTCGTGCGGGGCAACCAGCACCATTGCTGACCCGGGTTCGATTGAATCCAGAGCGCCAAAGATCGCTGCGTGCCGGACGGCGTGGGGGATCACGCGCGCATCCAGCACCGGGTCCGAGTCTTCCTGCGCGCAACCACATGCCCCAGGCGCCTTGGCCAGCGGGATCTCCTGAATCATCTGCTCCTCCATCGCTGTGCGAGCTATTTCCAACACTGTACTCCGTATTTATTTCGGAGTGGCGCGCGTGCGCCGCACACGTCCCATTGGGGACCATGCGCCCAAAGCCCTACCCTGCAGCCGATCCGAACGGCACAATGATCCAACGAGAAGGGGAGGACGATGACCACACCTACTGATGCCGGAGCGGCCGACGCCAACAGCCCGGAGGTCCTTGAGCAGCGATTCGTCGAACTGGTGGGTGCCAGTTGGAAACGATGGAACATCTGGGAGCACGCGCGAAGGGTCGACGATGTGGCCCTGGGGTCAGTCATCGCGTCGTATGTCGAGTCGGGATGGCAGTTGATCGACCTGGAGTCCGATGGGCAGACTCATATGGCCCGATTCCAGTCCGGGGACCACCGGCTGGCCGTCAGCATCGTGGCATTGTCCGAGGACCCCGTGCGCGCTCAGGCTCAGGGACGCCTGGTTCAGGTGACGGTGGCCTACGGGCAGCGCGTCCGAGACCTCGGACGAATCATGTCGACGATCAAGCAAGAGATGAAGTCGTCGATGATCAGTAACGCCAACGAGCCGGGTGTGATCACGTTCGACGGTGACATGAGCACCGGCTACGTGTACGCGCAGGTGAACCTGTTGCTGAACCTCGACGACTACTTCGATGGGCTGATCCAGAAGTCCCCGATCAGTCGCGACCTGTATGCCGCGGTGCATTCATTGTCCAAGTACCTCAGCGGCCGGATCGGAGTCTGACCATGTTCAACAAGTTGATGGACTATGCCAACAAGAAGGAGATGCGCGAGTCTCGCGACGAGGTCGTCGTTGGCCAGATGGTCGCGTCGATGGCGCGGCTGGGCTACCCGACGATCGCGTACAACACCGGCTCGGCCCTGGACACCGGCTACCAGTCGATCCTCTTCGCCACTCCGACCGACGAGGTGCTCCACACGATCCAGGTGACGCTCGATCGCAAAACCGGCGGCGGCAAACTCAGCGAGGCGATCATCGGATCCAAGGCGACGCTGTCGATCACGGCCGAGGTCAAGAACTACCTCGCCGACCCCGATGACCTGCTCACGATGTGGCGCACGGACTTCGCCAATATCACCAAGATGCCGATGCTGGGCCACGTCAAGCTCGACCACCGCCTCAACAGCGTGCTCGCCACCAAGACGCAACTCATCGAACTGTCGGACTTCGACGGTCCCGAGGACCGGGCCAGGATCGATCAACTGCTGCAGAGCATGATCGGCGAGGTTCGCCAGGCCGTTGCCCAGTACAAGAAGCACTCCTCGTTCGAACAAGACCTCTGACGACTCGCCCGATGACCGGGTGGAGTTGATCACGGTCTAGAGTCAAGGACTGTGCAAGAGGATCGTGAGGCGTCAGCAACCGCGATCAGGTTCCGCCTAGTAACAGTGCGCGTCCTGGCAGTCAGCACTGCGGTTGCGTCGTACGTCCTGATCGTCTTCGGTAGCCATGTGCGGGTCACCGAGTCGGGCATGGGATGCCCCGACTGGCCACTGTGCTACGGACAGCCGGGACCGATCCTGGAGTTCCACGCGCTCATGGAACAGGGCCACCGCTACCTGGCTGCAACGGTGTCGGTCCTTGTGCTGCTGACCGCGGCGATGGCGTTTCGAAACCGGGGCTCGCGGTCGGCCATGCTGCGTCCGGCTCTCTTCGCGGTGGCAATGCTCGGGGTCCAGGTGCTGCTCGGCGGGGTCACCGTGTTCGCCGGCAACGGCTCACCCACCGTTGCCCTGCACCTGATTGGTGGCCTGTCCCTATTGACCGCCACCACGGTCACCGCACTGTGCGCCTTCCCACCGAAAGCCACGGTCAATGGCCGCCGACTGAAACGGGCCGCCCGACTGGCGCTGGCCGCGGTTGCGGTACTCCTGACCACCGGGTCCTTGATCGTGGACCGAGAGGTCGAGGGACTATGCCCCTCTATACCGTTCTGCCCCGCCAATGCAGCACCCACCGAGGCACTGTTCCATGTCCTTCACCGAGGCGTCGCCCTGGCCACCGGGGCCATCGTCTGGCTGTTCGCTTACCACGCCTGGCGGCACTGGTCGGCGGTCCGGGGGGCGCGACCCCTGGCGATCGCGTGCGCAACGGTGATCCTGGTCAACGCCGGGATCGGGATCACATCGGCGTTGTTGATGGCTCCACCCGCGTGGGCCGACCTGCATCTGGCGGGTGCCGCAGCCGTACTGGTCAGTGTCGTGAGCCTGGCTACAGTCGGTTGGCTCGCTGGCGCGGACGCGATCGATGCCAGCGACGCTGTCGAGGACCCCGATACCGCTACAGCACAGCCCCGGAATCGGGTCCGTGGCGCGGTACTGGTCAGCGGCGTCGCTCTCGCCCTGATCAGTGTTGGCTACCTTGCGGCAACACTGCAGGGAGCTGATTCGTCGGTGACTGCCGTCGGTTCGGCTGACGCGGTCGTCACTTCGAGTGGTCACACCACCGAGGTGGATGTCGCCATGCACGACATGCGGTTCGTCCCCGACCGGATCGACGTCCCGACGGGGGACACGCTGGTCATCCGGGTCACGAATCATGACGATCAAGAACACGATCTGGTGCTGGAGTCCGGTCAACGGACTCCCCGGATCGCCCCCGGCGACACCGCGTCCGTCACCGTGGACCCAGTGTCCGTTGACGTGGCCGGCTGGTGCTCCATCGCGGGCCACCGGTGGATGGGAATGACGTTGAGCGTGGCCGTGGTCGGTGCGCAGGACGCCGCACCGCCGCAGTCCCACGGCACCACCACCGGCCACGAAGAGGGCACCACCACCGGCCACGACGAGGGCACCGCCACCTCCACCGGATCAGCCGCTGCGGACCTGGACCTGATGGCCGAGCCCGAGGCAGAATTCACCGCATACCCTGCGGCCCTGGCGCCCGCCGACCGCCAGCGAGTCCACCGCGTCACCTTGCCGGTCACGCAGCAGGATCAAGAAGTAGCACCCGGTGTGTGGCAGTCCCGCTGGACGTTCGCCGGGTCCGCACCGGGCCCAACCCTGCGTGGTCGGGTCGGTGATCGATTCATCATCACCCTGATCAACCGGGGGGACATCGGACACTCGATCGACTTTCATGCCGGTGCGTTGGCACCCGATCGACCCATGCGCACGATCCAACCCGGTGAGGAGTTGCGTTACTCATTCACAGCAACCAACGCCGGGATCTGGCTGTATCACTGCTCGACGATGCCGATGTCGATGCACATCGCCAACGGCATGTTCGGCGCTGTGATCATCGACCCTCCCGATTTGGGGCCTGTCGACCAGGAGTTCCTGCTGGTCCAGTCCGAGGTCTATCTCGGCGACCAGCACGGCACCGCTGATCCCAGCGCGATCGCCGAGGAACAACCAGACCTGGTTGTTTTCAACGGGTACGCGAATCAGTACCACCACGATCCGCTGCGGGTCCGCGCGGGGGAGCGGGTTCGGATCTGGATCCTGGCCGCTGGACCCAACCGCGGTACCGCGTTCCATGTGGTGGGAGGACAGTTCGACACGTCCTACAGCGAAGGAACGTATGGGTTGCGCCCCGGCACGGGCGTGGGCGGCTCGCAAGTGCTCGGGCTGGCCGCCGCTCAAGGGGGCTTCGTCGAGACCGTGCTGCCGAGACCCGGCCACTACCCGTTCGTGACCCACTCCATGGTCGATGCCGAACGCGGTGCGCACGGAATGTTGGTGGCACGATGATGCGGTCCGTGGGCTCCATCGGAGTCACCCGGAATCCGAGGAAAGGGTTATCCGATGTCCCAGGCTAAGACGGTGGCTGTGATTGGCGCTGGAGTCTCCGGCCTGACGGTAGCGGGAGCACTGGCGAGGCAGGGCTTCGCAGTGGAGCTGTTCGAGGCCCGAGATCGCGTCGGCGGGTGCTGCTCGACCACAGACGTGGATGGTTATCGATTCAATGAGGGCGCGCTGTATCTGGCTCTACCACAGCTGTTGGATCGAGCCTTCGAAGCTGTGGGGTTGCATCGACCGTCGGTGCTGCCGCTGACGCGAATCGACAAGCCGCAGACCGCCCGACTCCCCAACGGTGATCAGGTCACGTTCGGCCATGATCGGCACGTCAGCGTGGAACGGGCGCATGGGCCAGTCGATGCGTCTCGGATCGATGAGGAGCTGGCGCACATGATGTCGCGCTGGGAGCCAGCCCTTCGGCTACTGGCCGACCAGATCCTGGTCGAGCCGTTCTCATTTCGTCGCATCGTGACAAAGGGTTGGCGGCAGTTGCCGAAGTTCCGCGGATCCGTTGCCGACGAACTGACCCGGCTCTTCGCCGATGAGTCAGTGCGAGCGGCGATGTCCGGAGTCCTGCTGTACACCGGTATTCCTCCCGAACAGCAGCCTGTGATCTCGATCCTGGGACTCGTCACCCTCTTCAGCGACGGATTCCACCTACCCGATGGGGGCATGGGTGAGATCTCTCGGGTGCTCGGCGAGGCCGTTATCGCACACGGCGCGACGATCACGCTGAACTCCCGGGTCGAACAGATTGTGGTGCGTGGAGGTCAGGTCACGGGAGTGCGCGTTCACGATCGCGGGGTGGTCCCCGCTGACATCGTGATCTCGACGGTCAGTGGGATGCTCACGTTCGGATCATTGCTGGACAGCGCGGATGCCCCCACCCGGTTGCGGCGCAAGGCCGAACACGCCCGGCTGTCGCACAGCGCGTTCTCGGTGCAACTTGGGCTGCGAAACCAGATTGATGTCCCCAGCCACTCGAACCTACAGCTGCCGTTCATGGCCAGCCAGGCGGATGTCTTCACGCCCTGCGACGATGGACTCGAGTGGTTGATCTTCGACGCCCCCACGGTGACCCTGCCTGGTCTCGCCCCGGCGGGGGGCAGTGTGGTCGAGATGTATCCGCCCGTCCGTCGTGACCTGCCCCTTGATGCGTGGAACGACGAGCGCAAGGAGGCGGTCTTGGATACCGCCGTGGCAGCATTGTCCCGCAGCTACGACATCGACGTGGCCGTGAGCCGTTTGACGAGTCCCAAGGACTTCTCCCACGACCTCAATCTGTACCGAGGTGCCGTGTACGGGCTCTCACCGCAGGTCGCACCCTGGGATCACTTCCCCCATCGCACCGGCATCCAGGGCCTCTACCAATGCGGACAGACCACCTATCCCGGGTACAGCGTGGCGCGGTCAGCGATATCTGGAGTTCTCGCAGCCCGGGAGATACTCAGCAACGGGAGGTGACGGCGCGGGTCCGCCTCAGGAACGCGGTGCCCACAGCGGGTAGGGCAATCCCGCCAACCGGTTGATCACGAACCCCTCCACAATCATCAGCACGACAGCGATCATCAGGATCACCAATTGCTCTGGGGTACGCATCAGACCCAACGCCACAATCAAGGTGGTCGCGCCGGCCGGGGCATGCGGGACGCCCAGCCACACCATGAGCGACAGTGTCAGGCACAGCGCCACCGTTGCGGCCCCCACTCTCGGCCACGTGACATCTTCGAGATCCGGCGCCAACGCAGTCAGCCCGAAGATCACGAGGGCGAGGTACCCGGCCAGAACTCCGATCAAGTGACCGCAGAAGACGTTGCGTGGCGCAGCCTGGGCGCTGAGCGCTCCGAAGAACAGCAGGAACGCCGTCGGCCCCAGTGAAGGGAATACAAAGGGTTGGTCGGTCAATGCCGCGATTGCGGCCAGGACGGCGATCGAAATGGCCGAGTTGATCAGGACATAGGTTCCCAGAATGATCCGGTTGTTGTGACGCTGCTGCACACTCTTCAAGCCGAACCGGGTCGCCAGACCATGGACCTGTGCCGGCAGGTCACCGAAGGGACCGACTGCTTCACTCGGTATCGCCTGCTCGCTCATTTGCGATTCCTTCGCCGTCGGGCCATCAATCCCGGCCGATCGTCTGCCAGCGGCGAGACGTTCCCGGCGTGGGAACATGCGCGGCTGTGCGGCTGCGATACACGATGTAGGGCCGAGTCAGGTAGAACACCGGCGCGCTGAAGGCGTGGACGAGCCGACCCCACGGGAAGAGGGCGAAGAACAGCCACGCAACTGTCACATGAACCTGATAGATCGTGGGCGCACCCACCATCAGGTCAGGCTCCGGCTGGAAGTAGAACAGGCCCCGGAACCACTCGCCCACCGTGGGACGGTAGTTGTAGCCGGGCCCGAGAACGTTGTAGCCGATGGTCTCCATGAATCCGAGCAGGATCATGATCCACAAGATGATGAAGACCATCAGGTCGGTCCAGGTGGTGGCGCTGCGGACCCGAGCGTTCTGAATTCGACGCACGGTGAGCACGATGAGCCCCGCTAGGCACAGAATCACGGCGAACCCGCCGGCCACCTTGGACACCGTCGAGTACTGCGTCTCGGTGATCCCGAAGAACTGGGTCCACGACTCCGGGATCAGGATTCCCAGGACGTGTCCGGCGATGCACATGAGTGCGCCGTAGTGGAACATCATCGCCCCGATGATCAGCCACTTCTTCTCGTAGATCTCTGAGGACCGACTACCCCAGCCGTACTTGTCGAACCGGTAGCGCCACACCATTCCTACGATGAAAACGGCCATGCCGATGTAGGGCAGGATGCCGAAGATGAGCCAGGCCCAGGTACTCGTGGTGGTATCGCTCATCGCCGTGCCCCGCTGACTGCCGCACTTTGGATCTGATAGACGTCCAGCCCCACCGACTCCTCCGGTGGCCCACCCGCTGCCAACGACACGACCGCCGCCAAGTCAGCATCGTCAAGTCGTGGGAGCACAGTGAGGACTGCCTGGACCAGGTCGGCGAAGGGCTCGTCGTAGTCGGCGAGGGATCGTCGCAGGAGCTCCAGCGACCGCCGGTGCGAGCCCAGCAGGCGAATCCCGCGCGGTTCGTCGGCGGCGAACTCCAAGAGCAGCGGCAGGTAGTCGGGGAGTTCACCGCTACTGATGTCATACCCGTGCCGCAACAGAACGTGTTTGAGCTGCAGCAGCGCCGCGCCGCGGTTGCGCGTGTCCCCGTGGGTCAGATAGGTCAGGTGCAGCGGAGTACGACGTCTGAAATCGAACGCCGCCACAAAGCGCTGCTCCCGCTCCTCATCCGCAAGATCGGACCACCAGCTCAGAAACGACATGACCGCATCGCGAGCAGGTCCTGGCGGCAACTGCTGCGCCTGCTCGGCCAGACTCGGATACAGCGCCACCGTGTCAGGCATCGGGTAGTCCAAGAGAACCGAGACGATCGACAACAGCCTGGCGCTGCACTCCGCATCGGTCGCACGTCGGGATCTGCGCAAGAGGCTCACAATGCACCAGCTTCCCCGAACGGGTTCACCCCGGCCGTGTTGCCGTTCCATCCGAGCAGGTTGAATCGCTTCTTCCCATCGCCATCGACGAACGTGCCGCCCCGACCATCGGTGACAGGTGTGGCCGAGTCGGTGACATCGGAGAACTCCGCGCCTCTGCCCTGACCGATGAGGGCCTCGGCGACCCCGGGACCACCGGGGAAATCCAGGCTGCAGTGCTGCGTCTGAAGCGCCCCGGCATCCTCACGATGGGCTGTGGGGATCACATATCTGTCCCGGTACTCACCGACCGCCAGGAGTCGGAACAGACGCTCGACGTCGTCGTCGTCGTAGCCGACGGCGGCGAGCAGGTCATCGGGCACATCCTCACCGAACTGCATCGCCCGCTTCACTGCCCGAAGCACCGTCAATCGCCGCAGCGAGTCACGCACCAACTCAACATTCCCGGCCGTGAAGATCGAGGCGAGGTAGTCGATCGGGATCCGCAAATTCTCAATACCTGCCAGCACCTTGTGGGTGTCGTCGGCGTCAAACCCGGCGTCGGCCGCGTTGTCGGCCATCGGGGCCAACGGCGGCACGTACCAGACCATCGGCATCGTCCGGAACTCCGGGTGCAGTGGCAGCGCCACTCGCAGATCCTTCGCCAACGCGTACACGGGGGAGTTCTGCGCGGCCTGGATCCAATCGAACGGCACACCACTGGCTTGCGCAGCCGCGATCACCTCGGGGTCGGACGGATCGAGCATGACCTCACGATGCGCCTCGACGAGGTCCTTCTCACCGGGGGTCTCGGCGGCAGCCGTCACAGCATCGACGTCGTAGAGCACCACA
>CAZCRC010000040.1:0-11890 GCA_964500995.1 uncultured Actinomycetes bacterium | reverse complement strand
ATCGGCTACAGCGTGGCGTCCTACCTGGCGTACGGTCTGAGCGCGTCCATCCCCTGGCTTGCTCACCTGCGCCCGTTGACTCTGTGGCGTTGGTACCTGGCCAACGACCCGCTGAGTACGGGATTCGGGGTGGGTGAGTGCCTCGTGCTGGCGAGTGTTTCCGGAGTCGCCATCGCGGTCGGGATCTGGCTCTTCTCCCGGCGGAACCTTCACGCCTGACGACGAGACCTTGCCGATGCTGGGCCCATGGGACGGCCCGCAAGAGCCGACCTGGGGCCCCCTCGACGGCCTACGGCTGCATGGCGAGGGTACGCGCGGTCCGTGCGATCAGGGCGGCGCGTACCTGGTAACCGGTGGCCGTGGCATGCACACCATCCCCGGCCAGAAGGCTGCGGTGCTCATGCACGTGGCGGGCCCAGTCCACAACGTGGAGCTGCTCCTGCGCCCGGTCCAACTGACGAAGCATGGCGTTGACGCGGCTGTAGCCACCGGGTCGCTCCACGGTGAGCCAGATCACTTGGCGGTGGGGCCCAGCCAACTGCAGGCTGCGGACCACGTGGCGCTTGAGTGCCTGCGGGTCAGGGCCGTCGTTGGTTCCCAGGGCCACGACCCACACCTTGGATCGCTTCGCGGATCCGGAACTGGCGAGGCGACTCATCCCGGTGGCCGTGAACCGCCCGACCTCGGCATCGACGGCCACGGTGCGGACGTCCTTGCCCAGATTGCGGCGCAGATAGGGGCCGGCCCCCACCGTCAGCGAGTCCCCCTGTACGTAGACATTCGTCTTCTGGGCGCGCCCCTTCTCCGCAGCAGAGGCGGCGTGCGCGGGTGCACTGAGCGCGGGAACAGCCACGATCGTTGTCAGGGCAGCAGCGATCAGCGCAGTGGTACGGGGATGCATACACCTACCTTGCCCGGATGTTGCGGAATGAATTCGGCGTGTCGGCGTGACCTTTCTCACGCTTTCCTGCGACACTCCTGCGACAGAGGCCCCCATCGGCCGTCGTCCGCACGCGCCGACGACCCGATCTGTGGCGATTAGGCTGGACCCGTGACGAAGGCCCTTCGGCCCGACCCGGGAACGGTACCGGATGAGCCGGGCGTCTATCGGTTCCTCGGGCCATCGGGCGAGGTGCTGTACGTCGGTAAGGCGAAAAACCTACGCAACCGACTGAACTCGTACTTCTCCGGGGGCCTGCACCCGCGCACCGAGGCCATGGTGGCGGCGGCCGCGGCTGTCGACTGGACCGTGGTCGCCACCGAGGTCGAGGCGCTCCAACTCGAGTACTCGTGGATCAAGGAGTACGAACCCCGGTTCAACGTCAAGTACACCGACGACAAGTCCTACCCATTCCTGGCCGTGACGGTCGGCGAGGACTACCCCCGCATCACGGTGATGCGGGGCGCCAAACGAAAGGGCGTGCGTTACTTCGGGCCCTACTCCCATGCCTGGGCCATCCGCGAGACGGTCGACCAACTGCTCCGCGTCTTCCCCGCCCGTACCTGCAGCAAAGGCGTGTTCCGACGTGCGGAGATGTCCGGGCGGCCCTGCCTGTTGGGGTACATCGGCAAATGCTCCGCTCCGTGTGTGGGGCGGGTGTCGATGGAGGAGCACCGCGAGATCGTCGATGGGTTCTGCTCGTTCGTCGCCGGTGACACCCAACCGCACCTGCGCCGAGTCGAACGCGCGATGCGGCAGGCAGCCAGCGACGAGGACTTCGAGACCGCTGCCCGACTGCGCGATGACCTGTTCGCCCTGCAGCGCGCGCTGGAGCGCAACACCGTCGTCCTCCCGGACCGGACGAACGCCGACGTGCTCGCCTTGGCCGCCGACGAGTTGCAGGGCGCAGTTCAGGTGTTCCATGTGCGGTCCGGTCGGATCACCGGCCAACGAGGATTCATGGTCGAACGAACGCTCGACCTGACCGACCCCGAACTCATGGAACAGGCGCTGTTGCGGTTCTACGGGGACGCCGACCCCAGCGCGATCCCGCGGGAAGTGCTGGTGTCCGAGGACCTCACCCGCGACGACTTGTCCGGCTGGCTCAGCGACCGGGCCCAGCGCCGGGTGACGCTGCGCCGACCGGAGCGTGGCGACAAGCGGGTCCTGATCGAGACGGTCGCCCGCAATGCGCAGCAGTCACTCGCGTTGCACAAGCGCCGCCGGGTCGGCGACCTCACCGCTCGTGCGCGCGCACTGGAGGACCTGCAGCAGGCGCTGGGCATGGACAGCGCCCCACTGCGTATCGAGGGCTACGACATCTCGACGATGCAGGGTCAGGACACGGTCGGCTCGATGGTCGCGTTCGAAGACGGCTTGCCGCGGACGAGCGACTACCGCCGGTTCACGGTCTCGGCGGCGAACGCACATTCCGACACGGACGCCATGACCGAGGTGGTGTCCCGGCGGTTCAAGCGCTACCTGGCCGAACGATCCGAGTCGAGTGAGGTCGAGATGGCGGGCGCCACCGATTCCGGCTCACCGGTCAAGCGCAAGAGTTTCTCGTACCCGCCGCAACTGCTGGTGGTGGACGGCGCCCGGGCTCAGGTGCAGGCGGCAGCTCGCGCGCTCGCGGAGTTGGAGATCGACGACATCACGGTGTGTGGCCTGGCCAAGCGGCTCGAGGAGATCTGGTTGCCCGACGACGACGAGCCGATCATCCTGTCCCGCTCGAGCGAGGCCTTGCACCTGCTGCAACATCTGCGCGATGAGGCGCACCGGTTCGCGATCGCGGGTCACCGCAAACGGCGATCTGCACGCTCGACCGTCAGCGCCCTGGACGGGATCGTCGGGTTGGGGCCGGCGAAACGGAAGGCCCTGCTCAAGGCATTCGGCTCGGTGCGTGCGGTGACCGCCGCCGATGAGGGCCAGTTGGCAGAGGTACCGGGGATCGGGCCCACCCTGGCGGCCGCCATCAGCGATCATCTGCGTTCACAACGCGAGCGGGCCGTTCCCGCCGTTAACCTGAGCACTGGCGAGGTGGTGACGACCGATCCACCCGGGAACGAAGGCCGGACTCCATGACCGCTGCACGCACGAACCCGGAACTCGTTCTGGTGACGGGGATGTCCGGGGCCGGCAAGTCGACCGCCGCCCGGGCGCTGGAGGACATGGGCTGGTTCGTCATCGACAACCTGCCACCATCGCTGCTGGCCGAGGCCGTCGCGGCCGCGCCCCGGCAAGTGTCCTCGGCGGGCTTGGCGGTCGTCGTGGATGCCCGCGGTGGAGACGTCTTCAGTGACCTGACTCAGGCACTCGGACGGCTGCAGTTCGGAGGCGTCGACGTACGCACGCTGTTCTTGGAGGCCAGCGACGAGGCGCTCGTGCGACGTTTCGAGAGCAGCCGTCGGCCCCACCCACTCCAAGGACCCGGGCGCATCCTGGACGGCGTCGAGCGGGAACGGGCCCTGCTGAGTCAATTCCGGGCCGATGCGGACCTGGTCGTCGACACCACCGGGTTGAACGTGCACGATCTGCGCCGGCGGGTCGAGGCGGCCTTCCCCGATGAGCAGCGGGTGCAGTTGCGCGCCACCGTCATGTCCTTCGGCTTCAAGTACGGGATCCCCGTCGATGCCGACGTCGTGCTCGACGTGCGCTTCCTGCCCAACCCGTACTGGGTGCCAGAGTTGCGGGAGCGCACCGGCAAGGACGCGCCCGTCAGCGACTACGTCGTCGAACGACCAGCCGCCCGCCAGTTCCTCGACACGGTGGCGACGATGCTCGACATCGTCGCCGAGGGCTACCTGCGCGAGGGCAAGCGCTACGTCACGGTGGCCGTCGGTTGCACGGGTGGTAAGCACCGCTCCGTGGCCATGGTCGAGAACCTGAGTGCACGACTGGTGAAGCAGGGGGTGGAGACGTTGGTCTTCCATCGGGATCTGGGGCGCGAATGAGGCGGATCAAGGGATTCCCCGACGGGCACGGCCCGAAGGTCGTGGCGCTGGGTGGTGGTCATGGGCTGGCTGCGACCCTGCGCGCGATGCGCCGCGTCACCGACAACCTCACCGCCATTGTCGGAGTCTCAGACGACGGTGGCTCCTCGGGCCGACTGCGCCACGAGTTCGGCGTCTTGCCCCCAGGTGACCTCCGGATGGCACTGGCCGCACTGTGTGGCGACGACACCTGGGGTCGGACGTGGAGTCGGGTCGTGCAACACCGCTTCCACGGAGCCGGCGACCTGGACGGTCACTCGCTGGGCAATCTGTTGATCATGTCGCTGTGGGAGGAAACCGGCGACGTGGTTGCGGGGCTGGACTGGGTGGCTGCGCTTCTCGGAGCGCAGGGCCGGGTCCTGCCGGTGAGTCTGGACCCGCTGGAGATCGTCGCTGACGTGCGGGGCCTCGACCCTGCGGATCCGCAGGGCGTGCAGGAAGTCCGCGGCCAGCACACGGTCGCCATGACGCAGGGCACGGTGTGTGGGATCCGCGTGGACCCCGAGGACCCGCCCGCATGCCCCGAAGCGCTCGACGCCGTCGACGAAGCCGACGTCATCCTGTTGGGCCCGGGCAGTTGGTACACGTCGGTCATCGCACCACTGTTGGTGCCGGAACTTGCCACAAGAATCAAAGAAAGCCCCGCAAAGCGCGTCGTCGTGCTTAACCTTGTGGCGCAGCAGGGTGAGACGACCGGCTTCACGGCCGAACGATACGTCTCGGTGCTGTCGGACGAGGTGGGGGGATTCACAGCAGATGCCGTGGTCGCAGACCCGCGCAGTGTGGTGGATCCAGAGGTGCTGGCGCAGGTCTGCGCCGATGAGTTGGGAGCTGAGTTGGTGATGAGACCTGTCGCTGCGCCGGGACGTCCGGATGGGGTGCATGATCCGGATCTGCTGGCAGGGGCGTTGGCCGAGATCAGCGGGCGTGGCAGGATTTCGCCATGGCGCTGACGGCTGAGGTCAAAGACGAACTGAGCCGACTCCCCATCACCAAGACCTGTTGCCGTAAGGCCGAGGTCGCCGCGATGCTGCGTGTGGGTGGCTCGCTGCAGGTCATCGGGGGCGAGATCGTCGTCGAGGCGGAGTTCGACACCAGCGCGATCGCTCGCCGGATCCGCAAGGACATCGCCGACCTGTACGGCCACGAGGTCACGCTGTCCGTCATCCAACCGACCGGACTGAGACGCGGCACGAAGTACGCGATCCGCGTGACCCAAGGGGGTCCGTGGCTGGCCAAGCAGACCGGCTTGGTCGACGGACGCGGCCGCCCGGTGCGGGGGTTGCCCCCTGCCGTGGTCGCCGGCGGACCGTGTGACGCGGAGGCCGCGTGGCGTGGCGCCTTCCTGGCCCACGGGTCGTTGACCGAGCCGGGGCGCTCCTCGGCACTCGAGATCACCTGCCCCAGCAGCGAGACCGCACTGGCTTTGGTCGGTGCTGCCCGACGACTCGGTATCGCGGCGAAGGCGCGCGAGGTCCGTGGCGTCGATCGGGTGGTGATCCGCGACGGCGACGCCATCGGGGACATGTTGACCCGCATGGGAGCCCACCAGGCCCGACTCACCTGGGAGGACCGCCGCATGCGCCGCGAGGTCCGCGCCACCGCGAACCGGTTGGCCAACTTCGACGATGCGAACCTGCGTCGCTCGGCCCGTGCCGCTGTCGCCGCGGGCGCCCGGCTGGAGCGGGCCTTGGAGATCTTGGGCGACGACGTCCCCGAGCACCTCAAGACCGCCGGCCAACTACGCATCGATCACCGCCAGGCCAGCCTCGAAGAGTTGGGTGCGCTGGCGCAGCCACCGATGACCAAGGACGCGATCGCGGGGCGGATCCGTCGCCTGCTCGCCATGGCCGACAAGCGGGCCGCGGATCTGGGCATCGACGGTACGGAAGCCAATCTGACCGAGGACATGCTCGACGACTGACCGCCGCTGCACATCTGTCGGTGCGGTTCGGTAGGGTCGAAGCGTTGGGGCAACTGGAGTTCCGCGCGAGCCCGACCGGATCGGTCGGTGGCACTCGTGGCGCGCTGGGGCCGGACATTTACACGACACGAGGAGCACACAGTGACGATCAAGGTGGGCATCAACGGTTTCGGCCGGATCGGACGCAACTTCTACCGCGCAGTCCAGGAACAGCAGTCGCAGGGATTTGTGGTCAACACCCTGCTCGCGCTGACGGGCGAGGACATCGAGATCGTCGGAGTCAACGACCTCACGGATAACCGCACCCTGGCCCACCTGCTCAAGTACGACTCCATCCTGGGGCGGCTGGACGGTGACGTGACGGTCTCCGACGACGAGATCGTGGTCAACGGCAAGTCCATCAAGGCGATGTCCGAGCGTGACCCGGCGCAGTTGCCGTGGGGCGATCTGGGCGCCGACATCGTGATCGAGTCCACCGGGTTCTTCACCAACAAGGCCAGTGCCATGGGCCACGTCGAGGCAGGCGCCAAGAAGGTGCTGATCTCGGCGCCGGCCAAGGACCCCGACGTCACCGTCGTCATGGGAGTCAACCAGGACGACTACGACCCGGCCACCGATGTGGTGATCTCGAACGCCTCCTGCACCACGAACTGCCTGGCACCCATGGCCAAGGCCATCTATGACGCGTTCGGCATCAACTGGGGTCTCATGACGACGATCCATGCCTACACGAACGACCAGGTGATCCTGGATGCGCCGCACAAGGATCTTCGTCGCGCCCGCGCCGGAGCCCTGAACATGATCCCCACCACCACCGGTGCTGCCCGTGCGATCGGACTCGTGATGCCCGAACTGAAGGGCAAGCTCGACGGATACGCGATGCGCGTTCCGGTACCCACCGGGTCGGCCACGGACCTCACCCTCGAACTCACCAATGCCACGGACGCCGAGGGTCTCAACGCGGCCGTGAAGGCGGCCGCCGAAGGTCCGCTGAAGGGGATCCTGAAGTACACCGAGGACCCGATCGTGTCCTCGGACATCGTCACCGACCCGCACTCGTGCATCTTCGATGCCTCGCTGACCAGCACGATGGGCAACACGGCCAAGGTGCTGGGCTGGTACGACAACGAGTGGGGCTACTCCAACCGGCTGGTCGACCTGGTCCGCTACGTCGGCGCGACGCTCTAGTCGTGAAGACCCTCGACGACCTGGATGTCGCCGGGCGCACGGTGCTGGTGCGAGCGGACCTGAATGTCCCGTTGGCTCAGGCGGACGGGACCCCGCTCATCACCGACGATGGCCGGATCCGGGCTTCGCTGCCCACGATCCAGGCGCTCACGGCTGCCGATGCCAAGGTAGTCATTGCCGCGCACCTCGGGCGACCGAAGGGTGAGGTCACCCCTGAGTTGTCCCTTGCTCCGGTGGCCGCGCGCATGAGCGAACTGCTGGGCGCACCGGTGGTCTTCGCCGCCGACGCGACGGGAGAGTCCGCTCGGGCGGCCGTGGCCGCGATGTCGGACGGCGATGTGGTTCTGCTGGAGAACATCCGGTTCGATGCGCGTGAGACGAGCAAGGACATCGCGGAACGGGGTGCGCTGGCGGCTGAGTTGGCCTCCCTGGCTGACTTCTACGTCAGTGACGGCTTCGGCGTCGTGCACCGGGAGCAGGCCAGTGTTACCGACGTTGCCCGGTTGCTTCCGTGCGCGGCGGGCATGCTGGTCCGCTCCGAGGCGGAGGTGTTCCGCAAAGTGCTGGACGATCCCGAGCGGCCCTACGTCGTGATCCTGGGCGGCTCGAAGGTGTCGGACAAGCTCGGGGTCATCGGCAACCTGCTGCAGTCCGTGGACCGGCTGCTGATCGGCGGCGGCATGTGTTTCACGTTCCTCGCCGCGCAGGGCCACGAGGTGGGGGACTCGCTGCTCGAGGCCGATCAGATCGAGACCGTGAAGCAGGTCCTGTCCGATGCCGCGGAGCGTGGTGTCGAGGTGGTGCTGCCGATCGATGTCGTTGTGGCCGACGACTTCGCTCCCGACGCCAATACGCGGGTCGTGCCCGCGGACAGCATCGACGATGGCTGGCGCGGGCTCGACATCGGACCAGCGTCGGTTGATCTGTTCCGTGCGAAGTTGGCCGATGCCCGCACGATCGTGTGGAACGGTCCCATGGGCGTGTTCGAGATGGCGGCGTTCGAGAACGGCACCCGGTCGGTGGCCGAGGCCGTGGCCGCGTCTGACGCATTCACGGTGATCGGCGGTGGCGACAGCGCGGCGGCGATCCGACAGTTCGGGCTGCCAGACGATCGCTTCTCGCACATCTCGACCGGTGGCGGTGCGAGTCTGGAGTTCCTCGAGGGCAAAGTGCTCCCGGGGATTGCGGTGTTGGAGGAATCCTGATGGCTGAACGGCGTCCGCTCATGGCGGGCAACTGGAAGATGAACCTCAACCATCTCGAGGCCATCGCACACGTGCAGAAGATCGCCTACTCGTTGAACGAGAAGGACCTGGCGGCGGTGGACGTCTGTGTCGTGCCCCCGTTCACCGACCTGCGATCGGTCCAGACCCTCATCGAGGGAGACAAGTACGACATCGCCTACGGTGCGCAGGACTGCTCCGAACACGATTCCGGGGCCTACACCGGAGAGATCTCGGCAGGAATGCTGGCCAAGCTCGGGTGCACCTATGTGGTCGTGGGCCACAGCGAGCGCCGGGAGTACCACGCCGAGACGGACGAAGTCGTCAACACGAAGGCCAAGCAGGTCCTGGCCAACGGGATGACCCCGATCGTGTGTGTGGGGGAGGGCTTGGACATCCGCCGGGCGGGAACCCACGTGCAGTACACGTTGGATCAGGTCACGGGTTCGCTCGCGGGGATCCCAGCTGACGAAGTCGCCGGACTGGTCGTGGCGTACGAACCGGTGTGGGCCATCGGCACCGGCGAAGTGGCCACGCCGGCCGACGCGCAGGAGGTGTGCGGGGCCATCCGCGCCCACATCGCGCAGATGCACTCGGCCGAGGTCGCCGACAAGGTCCGCATTCAGTACGGCGGATCGGTCAAGTCGAGCAATGTTGCCGCGATCATGGCCGAGCCGGACATCGACGGCGCCCTGATCGGCGGCGCGAGCCTGGACGTGGACGAGTTCGTCACCATCTGCAAGTTCCCGCTACATCCGCCGGTCGCTTGATCTGCGTTACCCTTAGCGGGTCTTTGTCGAAACGGAGCCGAACGTGACCTTGGTGCTGCAAGCGGTGCTCGTCATCACCAGCCTGCTACTTATTGCGCTGATCCTGCTCCACAAGGGCAAGGGTGGCGGCCTGTCGGACATGTTCGGCGGTGGCATCAGCAGCAGCGTGGGTGGCTCGTCTGTGGCTGAGAAGAACTTGGACCGCATCACGATCGTGATTGCGGTTCTGTGGCTGGCCAGCATCATCGGCTTGGGTCTGCTCGTCGGCAGCACTCTCTGAGCGACGCGCCGGGGGTTCTGCCTCCGTGACAGTCGTTCGCGGCTTACAGTCAGTCCGTGGCACGTGGCGTGCCGTCATTCTTCATGGAGGTCACTCTCGTGGCAGGTGGACAGGCGATCCGAGGCAGCCGAGTCGGCGCGGGACCGATGGGAGAAGCCGAACGCGGCGAAGCCGCCCCTCGCGTCGAGATCTCGTTCTGGTGCGCGAACGGCCATGAGAGCACGCCCAGTTTCCTGCGGGGGGCCTCCGTCCCGGAGTCGTGGGATTGTCCTCGGTGCGGCTGGCCCGCCGGCCGCGACGAGGCGAACCCCCCGGCCCCGCCCAAGATCGAGCCGTACAAGACTCACTTGGCGTACGTCAAGGAGCGGCGCTCCGAGGAGGATGCCGAGGCGATTCTCAACGAGGCGCTCGAGGACCTTCGCAACGACCCGTTCTGAGCGCGTCCGGTCGCGGAGGCCCGCGGACCTACTTCGCCGAGGCTGACTCGATCGTCACCGACTTCTTCGGCTCCCCGTCACTGCTTCCGCTCTTGGTGCCCGCCGCGGCGACCCGCTTGACCTTGTTCAGTCCCTTGTCGACCGTCCCCCAGATCGTGTAGCCGGGGGGCAGCGTCGAGTCCTGGTAGACGATGAAGAACTGACTTCCGGCGGTGTTCGGACCTGAGTTCGCCATGGCGACCGTGCCTGCCGGGTAGTTGTTCTGGCTGGCCGCTGGCAGGTTCTCGTCGGGGAGCCGGTAGCCAGGACCGCCGGTGCCGGTGCCAGTGGGATCGCCACACTGCAGCACGTAGATTCCTTCGGTCACGAGCCGATGGCAGGGCGTGCCGTCGAAGTAGCCCTCGTTGGCGAGTTTCGCCTGTGCCGCCACGGTTGCCGGGGCGGCAGGGTCGGTCGCGATGGTGATCGGGCCACGGTTGGTGGTGAACGTCAGGCTTGTGGGGAGTGCGTCGGTCGCGCTGGCTGTGGGAGACGTCGAGGCGGGCGCCGAAGCGGTCGGGGAGGTCGACGCCGCCGGCTCGGCGGTGCCAGAACTCGAGCAGCCCGCCACGGCCAACGGGACGGTCAACAGAAGGGTGGGGGCCAGGAGTCGCATCCGCTCATTGTGGCGGGTCGTGCGTGGGCCGCGACTGGATTCGGGAAAGTCCTCGGAGCGCAGGGCGTCGGCCGGTTCAGGAGCGGTGGCGCAGGTCGGCGGGCAGCGCCGCGGCGGCTTCCGCGTCGATCAGGGCCAGAGTTCGCTGAGTGCCGAGCGCTCCGGCTGCCGGGAACCGGTTGCGGTCGGCCCCCGGGGTCAGTGCCTCGGCGAGGGCTTCGGCCTTCTCGGCACCGGCTGCCACCAGCCACACCTCGGCTGCCGAGCAGATCACTGGGAACGTGAACGAGAGCCGCGTGGGGGGAGGCTTGGGGGAGTTGCGCACGGGGATCACGGTGCGGTCCACGATGGTCGTGTCGCCGTGTTCGGGGAACAGTGATGCGATGTGGGCGTCCGGGCCGACCCCCAACATGAGGACGTCGAAGCGGGGGACCGCCAGTGCGCCATGGCCCCCTTGCGTGGCGGCCACCCGTGACAACTCCGCGGCGTGAGCAGCGGCGGCCGCGTCCGGGTCATCGCCCCACGGTCCACCGGTGGCCGGCATGGCATGGACCCGAGCTTCGTCGATCGGCAGGGCGTTCAGCATGGCGTCACGTGCCTGCTTCTCGTTGCGATCGGGGTCGTCGGGAGCGACGAAGCGTTCGTCCCCCCAGTAGAAGTCCACCTGGTCCCAGGCCACGGCCCGCGCAGCGGGGTTGGCCACCACGGCCTGTTGACTGCGGGTCCCCATCCCCCCGCCGGTCAGGACGACGCCCGCGTCGCCGTAACGTACCTGGGCGTCGATGATCGACGTGATGAGTCGCGCCGCCACAGACGCGGCCAACGCCTCGGCATCCGGGTGGACGATCACCTCGACATGGGGCTGGTTCGTGCCGTTGTCGCTCACGTGGTGCTCGCTTTCGTCGTCTCGGACGGGCGCTTGGCGCGCTGGGGCTTTGTGCGAGGCGTGCTCGTGGCATCAGGGGTGGGGTTGAGGTCCAACCGCCCTTGCCCGACCGCCTGGATGCCCGTCAGGGTCTCGCCGTAGATGTCGTCGGTGTCCAACCAGCGCAACTCCTCGGCCAGCAGGTCGCCCGTGGTGCGGCGGGGCAGCGCGATCGTCGCGGGCGGCAGTCCGGTCCGAGTCAGTTTGGCGACCTGGCCGTCGGGGCGGGTGATGCTGATCTCGCCGGTCGAGGTCAGCAGGCGAACCGCCGTGATGCCGGGTCCCCGGCTGTTGATCACGTTCGCGGGGACACGAAGCCGTTGATGGAGCCAGGCGGCGAGCAGGTGGTTCGCGGCATGGGAACGCTGCCCGCTGACCTCGGCTCCCAGGATGCGCCCGTGCGGCTGGTCCAGCGTCGTCGCCAGTAGGGTGCGCCACCCAGTGATCGATGTCCACGCAAGGTCGGTGTCGCCAGGGTGATAACCATCCACCCGTTCCTGCAGTGCAGACAACTGCCGGGCCGCGGCCATGGCACTCGTGATCCGTCGCTGCGCG
>CAZCRC010000039.1:0-11961 GCA_964500995.1 uncultured Actinomycetes bacterium | reverse complement strand
CCTCGTTGCGCAGGCCCTTGACGAACGATGGCCGCAGCGGACGGTCGATCAGACGGCACGTGAGGATGGCGTCCTCACTGGGGCGACCCTCGCGGCGGAAGAACGAGCCGGGGATCTTGCCAATCGCGTACATGCGCTCTTCGACGTCCACCGTGAGTGGGAAGAAGTCGAAGTGCTCCTTGGGGTGCTTACCAGCGGTGGTGGTCGCCAACAACATCGTGTCGTCGTCGAAGTTCACCACGGTGGAGCCGCCGGCCTGGCGGGCCAGACGGCCGGTCTCGAAAGTGACGGTGTGGGTGCCGAAGGCGCCATTGTCGATGGTGGCGCTGGCGGTATGGATCGTAGAACCCTCCACGGGCCCTCCTTGTTCTGTTGCCCACGGCGCCCCGAACGGACTGTGCACGGTCATCGATCGAGGACGCCGGGACGTGAAGGCCCGGGATCCACCACCGAGGACCGACAGATGTCCTGTCGCGGAGCCCCGTGATGGGTGTGGGTGTATTCAGTTGTGCGGTCGGGGCGTCGCGTCAGCGACGGATCCCGAGCCGCTCGATCAGGGTGCGGTAACGCTCGATATCGCGCTCGGCCAGGTAGTTGAGCATGCGGCGACGTTGGCCGACCAGGAGCAGCAGTCCACGACGACTGTGATGGTCGTGCTTGTGCTCCTTGAGGTGCCCGGTCAGGTCCGAGATGCGACGCGTCAGCAACGCGACCTGCACCTCCGGGCTGCCGGTGTCACCGGGTGTGGTGCCGTATTCGTCGATGATGCTCTGCTTGACTTCGGCATCGAGTGCCATGGCGTTGTACCTCCGGGCGCGGTCCACCGAAACGGCGGAGTGTGAATGGGCACGAATCGCCGGGCGCCCGCCCAGTGACCGTCGCTCAAGGGTAGCCGACAACTGCGATGGGACCAATCCGCGGTGAAGTCCACGCAGCAGTCGGTAGGGTCCCAGCATGGCTCAGCGTCATACGGATCGCGGCTTCGACCGGCTCGTCAACTTCTCCGACGCAGTCGTGGCCATCGCCATCACGCTGCTGGTGTTGCCGCTCACCGATCTCGCCGGCGACAAGGAGTCATACGAGTCCGTCGGGGAGTTTTTCGAGAAGAACTCGGCTGTGTTTCAGGCGTTCTTGATCTCGTTTGTCGTACTGGCGAACTACTGGCTGATCCACCACCGGATCTTTGAGTGGATCGACAGTTACGACCCGGCATTGGCCTGGCTGAACATCGGATGGTTGATGTTCATCGTCCTCATCCCATTCACCACGGAAGTGATCACGAACCTGGGGTTCGCCGCTGGCGGCGGCGTGCTGTACGCCGGGAACCTCGCCGCTATCGGTTTGTTTCTCGCCTTGATCGGCTGGCATGTGCAACGCAACCGAGAGTTGCAGGTGCTGGGGTTCGAGGCGAACCATATGCGCCTGCGGAAGTCCTTCATCTACGTGTGGTACTTCGTGGCCGTGGGGGCGCTGTCCCTGGTGGCTCCCGTGGTTGCCTCCTGGTCCATGTTGGGTCTGATCCCGCTGTCGTTCCTCATCAAGGAGAAGGATTCGGCCGACGACAGGGCCGATTAGCGTGACGTCACCCCTGCAGCAGGCGCTCCGCCGCCAACACGTCCCCGGACATCGCCACCAGCAGATCCTCGACCGTCGGAAAGTCGACCATTCCTCGGATCCGCGCCACGAAGTCGATCGCCAGCGGCGCGTCGTACAACTGCCAGTCCCCCGGCTCCATGAGGTAGGCCTCGATCCGTGCGGACGTTCCACCGAAGGTCGCGTTCGCGCCCACTGAGACCGCTGCAGGAACCGCCCGTTCGTGGTCGGTGTCGGGGTCCAGCACGGCCCAGGCTGCGTACACCCCGTCCTCAGGGATGCACAGACCGGCTGCCGGAGCCAGGTTCGCGGTCGGATATCCGAGTTCCCGGCCCCGCTGGTCGCCGCGCACGACGGTTCCGCTGACCCGGTGCGGTCGGGTGAGTCCGATCTCGGCCGACGTCACGTCCCCGGTCGCAATGAGGTGCCGGATCCGCGTGGACGACCAGACCGCGGAGTCGTCCGCGGCCAGCGGGACGGCGACCACCTGGAATCCGGCGGGGGCGCCGAGCTCGGCCAACAGGTCCGTGTCACCCGCGGCGCGGTGGCCGAATCGGAAATTCTCTCCGGTGACCACGAGCTGCGCGCCGAGGTCGCGGACCAGGAACTCCGCGACGAATTCCTCGGGCGACAAGGCCGCCAACTCGGAGTCGAAACTGACGACCCGCACCGAGTCGGCCCCGGCCTCGACCAGGAGCCGAGCCCGGTGCGGCAATGTGGCGAGCCGGCAGGGCGCGGCTTCGGGCCGCACCACGGACATGGGGTGGGGATCGAACGTCAGCACGGTCAGGGGCAGCCCGGCGGCGTCCGCCTGTGCGCGCGCAGTCGCGAGCAGTGCCCGATGGCCGCGGTGCACGCCGTCGAACACCCCGATCGTCACGACGCAGGGCTCCCCCGCGCCCGCACCTGCGGGTCCCTCGATGACGGCAACTGGGTGATTCATGGCGTCCTCAGGGTGTCAGACGGCGATTGCGGAACGACGAACTGGTGGCGCCAGCGGGCGTCGTCGCCACACAAGGACACCGCCAGAAGTTCTCCTGTCGGACTCAGGAGCGCTACCGGCCCCGCCGCCGCGGTGTCGCACGGCAGCCGCACTCCGTGCGATACGGCATCGACGTGATCGGGCGACACCGACAGTGCGGGCAGGATGCGGCGCGCAATGTCCCCGAGGGGGCGCAATGGGGTGTCCGCAGCCACGTCGGCAAGTGCCACCGCATCGCGAACATCGAACGGGCCGACGGCCGTACGTCGGAGTGCCGTCAGGTGCCCGGCGCTGTCCAGTGCGGCTCCGAGGTCGCGGGCGATCGCCCGCACATACGTCCCGCTGGACACCGCCATCACCAGGTCGACGTCCACCACGGGCAGTCCCGTGTCCGGATCCGTCGTTCGACGAGCCTCGATCAGGTCCAGGGAATGGACGGTCACGGGTCGTTCCGCCAACTCGACGGCCTCACCGGCCCGCACCCGCTGATAGGACCGACGGCCAGCCACCTTGATGGCTGATACCGCGGACGGTCGTTGGCGGATGGCGCCACGGAACGGCGCCAGCGCCGCCTCGATGAGGTGCACCTGCTCGTAACCCGGGGTGGCGAGGATGGTGCCGGTGGCGTCATCTGTGTCGGTGCCGATGCCCAGTCGGATGGTCGCGGCGTACGACTTGTCCGCGCCCACCAGGAACGTCAGCAGTCGCGTGCCGGCATCGACTCCAACAACCAACAGACCGGTCGCCATCGGGTCCAGGGTGCCCGCATGACCGACCCGCTTCCGGTTGAGCGAGTGCCGAACCCGAGCCACGACCGCGTGACTGGACAGTCCCGCCGGCTTGTCGACGAGCAGGATCCCGTTCACGAATCGTCGGGGTCGCCCGAATCATCGCGGCGGTAGGGGTCAGCGTCGCCGGCGAACCGCGCCCCGGCCGCCCGCTCCTGCAACACCGCATCTGAGGCCGCTGCTTCTTTGAGCAGATCCTCGATGTGGGCGGCAGTGGTGGGCAGGGCATCGAGGACGAACGTCAGTGAAGGCGCGAACCGGACCCCAGTGATACGTCCCACCTCGGTGCGCAGGTGTCCCTTGGCCGAGGCCAGGGCCGCGGCGGTCGCCTCGCGGTCCGCCTCCTCACCCAGCACGGTGTAGAAGATCGTGGCTTCGCGCATGTCGTTGGTCAACCGGACGTCGGTGATGGTGATGAACCCGAGCCGGGGATCCTTGATCCGGCGCTCCAGGAGCTCCGCCACGATCTGCTTGATGCGGTCAGCCAACCGCTGCACGCGCGCCTCATGGTCAGTCATGACTCTCCTCAGTCCTCGTCCCCGAACAGCCGCCGACGTACTGACAGGATTTCGATCTCCGGTCGACGCAGCAGCACTTGCTCACATCGGTCCATTGTGTCGCCGCAGCGTCCCGCATCGGGAGCGACAGTGGCAACCCCGACCAATGTCCGTCGGTAGCGATCCAGATGACCCGCTTCGGCCACAGCGACGTCCAGCCGCTTGAGCTCCGCGACGATGGGTCTCACCACCGCCCGCTTCTGCTTCAGCGACCGGACGTCCCCGAGGAGCAGGTCGAACTCGATCACACCGACGAACACGTCCGGGTCAGGCCCGTTCCTTCTCGCGTTCCTCGAACGTCTCGATGATGTCGCCGACCTTGATGTCGTTGAACGCGCCGAGCCCGATACCGCACTCGAAGCCCTCTCGGACCTCGGTCGCGTCATCCTTGAATCGCCGCAGCGAGCCCACGGTCAGCGAGTCCGAGACGACTGCGCCGTCGCGCAGGAGTTTGGCCTTGGCGTTGCGCTTGATGAGCCCCTCCCGCACGATGCAGCCGGCGATGTTGCCGAACTTGCTGGAGCGGTAGACCTCACGCACCTCGGCAGAGCCGGTCTGGACCGTCTCGTACTCCGGCTTGAGCAGGCCCTTGAGTGCGGACTCCACCTCGTCGATCGCGTCGTAGATGACCGAATAGAACCGGACATCGACACCTTCGCGTTCGGCGAGATCGCGCACTCGTTCGGCGTAGCCGACGTTGAACGCGATGATGATCGCCTCGTCGACCGTTGCCAGGTTGACGTCGTTCTGCGTGATCGCACCGACACCGCGGTGGATGATGCGCAACGAGACGTCGTCGCTGACCTCGATCTTGAGCAGGGCATCCTCGAGCGCCTCGACCGAACCGGACACGTCGCCCTTGAGGATGAGGTTGAGTTCCTGCACCTCGCCCTTCTCGACCTGCGAGAGGAACTCCTCGAGGGTGCGGCGTGGTCGCGACTTCGCCAACTGAGCGTTGCGTTCCCGCGCCTGACGAGTGGCCGCGATCTGCCGCGCGATGCGGTCTTCGGCCACCACAAGGAACGAGTCACCGGCCCCCGGCACCGAGGTCAGACCCAGCACCTGCACCGGTCGCGACGGGCCGGCCTCGAGGACCTGCTCGCCGTGTTCGTCGAGCATCGCCCGAACCCGACCGTGCGCGTCTCCGGCGACGATCGACTCCCCGGCACGAAGCGTGCCGCGCTGCACCAGCACGGTGGCCACGGCACCTCGGCCCTTGTCCAAGTGCGCCTCGATCGCGACGCCCTGGGCGTCCTGATCGGGGTTGGCGCGCAGATCCAACGACGCGTCAGCGGTCAGAACCACGGCCTCCAGGAGTTCCTGGATGCCCGTGCGTCCCTTGGCCGACACGTCCACGAACATCGTGTCGCCACCGAACTCCTCGGCGACCAGGCCGTACTCGGTCAGTTGGGTGCGAACCTTCATCGGGTCCGCCCCCTCCTTGTCGACCTTGTTGACGGCGACCACGATCGGCACCTCGGCAGACTGGGCGTGGTTGAGCGCCTCGACCGTCTGCGGCTTGACGCCGTCGTCCGCTGCCACGACCAGGATGGCGATGTCGGTCACCTTGGCACCGCGAGCACGCATAGCGGTGAACGCCTCGTGACCTGGGGTGTCGATGAAAGTGAGTGCCCGATCCTCCCCGCCGATCTCGGTGTGAACCTGATAGGCACCGATGTGCTGGGTGATTCCGCCGGCCTCACCCGCGACGACATCGGCGGAACGGATGGCGTCCAGCAGTTTCGTCTTGCCGTGATCGACGTGACCCATGACGGTGACGACCGGAGGCCGGGCCTGCAACTGAGCGCTGGACCCTTCGTCCTCACCGAACTCCAGGTCGAAGCGCTCCAGCAGTTCGCGGTCCTCGTCCTCCGGGGACACGATCTCGACGCGGAAGTCGAGCTCCTCGCCCAGGAGTTTCAGGGTGTCGTCGTCGACGCTCTGCGTGGCATTGACCATCTCACCGAGTTTGAACATGACGGTCACGAGATCGGCTGGGCTGGCGTCGATGCGCTCGGCGAAGTCCGTCAATGACGAACCCCGGGCCAAGCGGACGGTCTGCCCGTCGCCGCGCGGAAGCCGCACCCCACCGATGGTGGGCGCCTCCATGTTGTCGAACTCCTGGCGCTTCGCCCGCTTGGACTTGCGAGCGCGCGCCGGCTTGCCACCGGGTCGACCGCGCCCGGGGCCACCGGGACCACGACCACCGGGACCACCCGGGCCGCCGGGACCACCGAACGGAGGAGCCCCACCGGGACCACCACGACCGGGGCCGGAGAACCCGCCCGGGCCACCACGACCCGGGGCACCGCTGTAACCACCGGGACCACCACGACCGGGGCCGGAGAACCCACCTGGGCCACCACGACCGGGACCGCCGCCGTAGCCGCCGGGGCCACCGCGCCCGGGACCGCCGCCGTAGCCACCCGGGCCACCACGGCCCGGTCCACCGGGACCACCGGGACCGCGACCACCGGGGCCGCCGGGGCCACGGCGCATCTGACCCGGACTGGGACGGCCCATGGGCCGCGGCGGCATGGAACCGGGGGTGGGACGCGGCGCTCCGGCCACTCCCCCGGGCGCCCGGGCCGCGTTGCCGGTGAACGGGTTGTTCCCGGTTCCGGCGCGTGGCGTGCGCGTTGGGGTGTTGCCGGAGAACGGGTTGTTGCCCGGTCGGGGTCCGGCAGGGCGTGGTGCCGGGGTCGGCGTCTCACGGGCTGCCGGAGCTTCCGGGGCGCTGGGAGCGGGTTGCGACTCCGCGGGCGCAGGTGCAGGCGCGGGCGGGGTGGCCGCGGCAGGCGCAGGAGTCGCCGCTGGCGGCGCAGCGGGAGCCGGGGTTGGCGCTGGGCTCGGCGCCGCAGGTGCCGGTGCCGGTGCAGCCGCAGCGGGAGTAGCCGCCGGCGCGGGTGCCGCAGGCGCCGCAGTCGCGGGGTTGGCTGGCTGAGCCGTCCGCGTCGGTACCGGGGCGCGCCGGACGCTGGAGGACGAAGACGTTCGACGGGGAGCCGTCGTTGTCGGCGCGGAATCGGCCCCGAGCGAGGCGCGCAGTTTGCGCGCCACGGGGGCTTCGACGGTCGAGGAGGCGGAGCGGGCGAATTCGCCGATCTCGCTCAGTTTCTCCAGGACCTGCTTACTTTCGAGGCCGAGCTCTTTTGCGAGCTCGTACACCCGGACCTTGGACACGGTTCTCCTGTCTGGCCCGGGCGGTGTGTCCGAGCCTCAGCTGATGGGGGACTTCATGACTGGGTAGTCATCGGGGGCTCATCTCAATCTCCCGATCCTCAGGCGGACATTTCTGTTTCAGCCACTGCGGCCGCGACGGCGGCTGTCGACAGCGGACCCGGCACGCGCAACGCCCGCGGGAAGACCCGACGGCGTTCTGCGAGATCGAGACACTTGGAACTCGGATGCACGTAGGCACCTCGCCCCTCCTGTCGCACCCGGCTGTCGGGGACCACCTGGGTTCCCGACGCCACGACGCGCAGCAGGTCGGATTGATCGGCCCGCTTCCGGCAACCCACACACGTGCGTTGGGGAGCGGTCCGATCCGTCACCATCGGATGGTGGCGACCGACCACCGGTAAGTGTAGCCCCTCACTGGGCCGCGCCGGAACCATCGCCGACTGCACCGCCACCGGTGGCGGGTTCGTTGCGGGGCGTCATCGCCGCCGGCGGCTGCGGTGACGGCGGGGCCGCGACGACGGCCTCGTCGGAACGGATATCGATCCGCCAGCCCGTCATACGTGCGGCCAAGCGGGCATTCTGTCCTTCCCGACCGATCGCCAGTGACAATTGATAGTCCGGGACGACCACTCGAGCGGCCCGCGCCTCGGCGCTGACGATCTCGACGCTGGACACCTTGGCCGGGGACAGTGCGTTCGCGATGAACGTGGCCGGGTCCTCGCTCCAGTCGATGATGTCGATCTTCTCCCCCGACAACTCCGCCATGACTTGGCGCACTCGCTGCCCCATCGGACCGATGCAGGACCCTTTGGCATTGACGCTGGGGTTGGTGCTGTGGACCGCGATCTTGGACCGATGTCCCGCTTCGCGGGACATCGCCTCGATCCGGACCACACCGTCGGCGATCTCGGGGACCTCGAGCGCGAACAACTTGCGGACCAGTTCGGGGTGGGTGCGCGACACGGTCACCTGCGGCCCCTTCATGCCACGCCGGACCGCGACGATCACCACCTTGATGCGGCGACCATGGGCGTAATCCTCGCCAGGGACCTGCTCCGCCGGGGGCAGGATGGCCTCGACCTTGCCCAGGTCCACCAGAACCATGGCAGGATCGCGTCCCTGCTGGATGGTGCCGCTGACCAGATCCCCTTCACGGGCCGAGAACTCCTCGAACGTGCGGGTGTCGTTGGCCTCGCGCAGCCGCTGGGTGAGCACCTGCCGTGCTGTCGATGCGGCCACCCGGCCGAACCCCTCGGGCGTGTCATCCACTTCACCGACGATGTTTCCCTCGGAGTCGAACTCGGCAACAAGCACAGTGACATGGCCGGTCGCACGGTCCAGTCGTACCCGCGCGCGAGCCGCCGACCCCGGCTGGTGATTGTAGGCACTGAGCAGGGCTTCCTCGATGCTGGTGACCACGAGGTCCAGCGACAAGGATCGCTCCGCCACGAGTGCCCGCAGGGCTGTCATGTCAATGTCCATGGGGGCTCTTCTCTTCGGGGCGCTTCATCTCGACCTGGACCACGGCACGGGAGATGTCCCCCTGGGCGACAAGCACGTCGTCGCCCGCCACAGTCACTGCGATCGTCAGGGGGTCGGCCTGCGCGACGTCGCGGATCCGCCCGACGATCACGGGGCTGCCGTCGGCGGGAACAATCCGGACCAGTCGGCCGACGTTGCGACGCCAATGCCGCTCCAGGGTCAGCGGCCGTGACACACCGGGACTGCCCACCTCGAGGGTGTAGGGCTGGTCTCCCATGACGTCGGTGCCATCGAGCGCAACGGAGACCAGCCGGGTGACGGCGGCGACATCGTCCAACGAGATCCCCTCATCGTTGTCGATACTCACGCGCACCAAGCGACGGCGCCCCGCCCGGGTGACCTCGACTGCTTCGAGGTCCACCCCGGATTCGGCGATGGATTCCGCCACGACCTCACGCACTCGCGCAGTCAGGTTGTCCACCATGTGCACTCCTTGCGCCGCGAGGGCGTGGCCATTGTTCAGTTCGCCGGGTCGAGTCTTAGGGTAGCGACATACTTCGGATCGGGCTCGGAGCAACCCATGAACACCCTCACCACCCAGCCAGCCAGTGCCGCAGGGGACGCGCGCGTGACGCGCCGACTGCTGCTGGGCGGGACCGCAGCGGGTCTGATCGTGGGGGCCGCCGGCTGCTCCGGTTCCTCCCTGCCCCTGATCTCAGCGCCGGACCCCGACGACGAGGTGAGGTTGGGGGTGGCGCACTCGGAGCAGGCACTGGTTGCCGCCTACGACGCGGCGATCGCCGCCACACCGGCAGCCGCGGAGCAGTTGCGCACGTTCCGGGACCAGCATCAGGCGCACTTCACCGCCGTGTCCGAAGGGCTGGATCCCGCCGCCCTCACTCCGGCCTCGTCCCCGGCCTCGGCGAGCCCGGGTCGGTCCGCGACCGGTCTTCGGGGGCTGCGCCGCATGGAGGTGGCGGCCGCCAGGCAACGAATCGAGGCGTGCACGGCAGCGACAGCGGGTGATCTGGCCGAGTTGTTGGCCCGGATCGCCGCCTCGGAGTCCGGTCACGCCGCTGCTCTGTCCGGACCTGTCTCATGAGCACCGACGCGTGGATGAGCGTCGCGCTGGGCGAGGAGGCCGCGGTTTACGCCTATGAGGTCCTCGCGGCGCAACTGCCCTCGGGCCCGGAGCGCAATCGCGCGATCGACCTCGCCGTGACCCACGCGCGGCTACGAGATCGAGCCCGGGCCGAACTGGCTTCGGACGACGCCGAACCGGAGGTCCCCGGTGCGTTCGAGATCCCGTTCCCCCTTGACGGCGCCCCGGCAGCGCGGCGGTTGGCTGCCCTCGTCGAAGCGCGACTCGTCGACGTCTACTGCCATCAGATCCCCCTCGTCGAGGCCGACGATCGGCGTCCCTTTGCCACTGCTGCCGCCGAGGCATCGGCGAGATCGATCAGTTGGGGCGGCCGCCCGACCGCGTTCCCCGGGGGACGCGAATCCGAACCCCCCGAACCGAGCGTGTCGCCCAGCGGCACCCCGAGCGGGTCGGCGACCGCCTCCCCCGCAACGACTCCCACGGTCCCTGCTGTCCCGGGCGGTCAGAGCGACGGGGCGACGGTCAACTGACCCTCAGCGCGTGAGCGATGTCAGTTCCGCGACGATGTCGGCCACGGCCACAGTCCGCCGGTCGCCACTTCGCCGGTCCTTCAACTCGACGTTTCCGTCGGCCAGGGCCTTGCCGACAATCATGATGGTGGGGATCCCAAGCAGGTCGGCATCGTTGAACTTCACCCCTGCCGACACACCGGTCCGATCATCGATGAGGACGCGCACCCCCGCCACTTCCGCCTCGGCCGCCAGGCGCTCCGCCTCGGCGACGACCTCGTCACTCTTTCCCGCCACCACGATATGCACGTCCGCCGGAGCAACCTCGCGGGGCCAGATCAGGCCACGGTCGTCGTGGTTCTGCTCCGCGATCGCGGCCACCGCTCGTGATACGCCGATGCCGTAACTGCCCATGGTCACGGTGACCAGGGAGCCGTTCTCGTCCAGCACCGACAGGTCCAACGCCTCGGCGTACTTGCGCCCCAACTGGAAGATGTGACCGATCTCGATGCCGCGAGCGATCTCGAGGGCGCCCCCGCAGCGCGGGCAGGGGTCGCCTGCCAGGACCTCGGCCGCCTCGATGGTGCCGTCGGGGGTGAAGTCGCGTCCTGCCACAAGTCCGAAGACATGCCGTCCGGCCTCATTCGCGCCCGTGATCCAACTCGTGCCCGTGACGACCCGAGGATCCACCAGGTAGCGGATTCCGCTGACGCTGTCCTCGCCGAGTACCTGCGGACCGATGTAGCCGCGGACCAAAGCGGGGTGGGCCGCGAAGTCCTCCGGTTCGAACGGGGCCACTTCCGCGGGTGCGACCACGGCCTCCAGGCGTTTGAGGTCCACCTCACGGTCTCCGGGAAGTCCGATCACCAGCGGCTCGCTGCGGCCGTCGGGCCACACCAGCTTCACGACCACGTTCTTCAGGGTGTCCGCCGCGGTCCAGTCCCGATCCGGGTGGCGCAGATCGGGCCGCTCATTGGACATGGTCACCAATGTCGCAATGGTCTCCGTGCCGGGGGTGTCAGCGACCACGGCAGTCGGCAGATCTGCGACGGGCAGTTCCGCCACGGCGGGCGTGGCCACAGCCTCCGTGTTGGCGGCGTAGTCGCAGTTGGTGCATTGAACGAACGTGTCCTCACCTGCGTCGCAGGGGGCGAGGAACTCCTCGCTGGCGGACCCGCCCATCGCCCCGGACATGGCACTGACGATCACATACCGCAGACCGAGTCGGTCGAACGTGCTCGTGTAGGCACGCCGGTGGGCGTCGTAACTGGCCTGCAGGCCCGCGTCGTCGACGTCGAAGGAGTAGGAGTCCTTCATCACGAACTCGCGTCCCCGCAGGATTCCGGCCCGGGGCCGGGCCTCGTCGCGGTACTTGGTCTGGATCTGGTAGATCGACAGTGGCAGGTCCTTGTAGGACGAGAACTCCTGCTTGACCATGAGGGTGAACATCTCCTCATGGGTGGGTCCGAGCAGGTAGTCGGCGCCCTTGCGGTCCTGCAGTGTGAACAGGGTGTCGCCGTAGTCCCCCCACCGCGACGTGCGCTCGTACGGTTCCCGGGGCAACAGCGCGGGGAAGTGGACCTCCTGGAACCCCGCGGCGTCCATCTCGGCGCGCACGATCCCCTCGACGTTGCGGTAGATCAGGTAGCCGAGCGGCAACCACGAGAACACTCCCGGAGCGACACGTCGCACGCAGCCGGCGCGGACCAACAGCCGATGACTGGCTACCTCGGCGTCGGCCGGGTCATCGCGGAGGGTTCGTAGG
>CAZCRC010000038.1:0-11972 GCA_964500995.1 uncultured Actinomycetes bacterium | reverse complement strand
TGATGTCCGAGTTCCCAACAGATGCGTTCGCCGATGTGCTGGCGGCGAACGAGCGTTACGCCGAGGCGTTCAGTTCCGAGGAGTTGACCGGAACGGCTCGCAAGGGGTTGGCGATCGTCACGTGCATGGACTCGCGGGTTGTCCCACTGAGCATCGTGGGGATGCAGGTGGGTGACGTCAAGATCCTGCGAAACGCGGGGGCCCGCGTCACGGACGACGTCCTGCGCACCCTCGTGTTGGCGACCCATCTACTCGGCGTGAACCGCGTCTTGGTCATGCCGCATACAAACTGCAAGATGGCGTCAGCCAGCGTCGAAGAGATCCACGAGACCCTGACCGGGGCTGCTGGCATGGACACCCGAAGCCTGGACATCGCGGTGGTCCCCGATCAGGTGGCGGCCCTGCGCAACGACCTGGTTCGAATCCGCGCGTTCCCGTACCTGCCTGATGATCTTGCTGTCGGCGGAGCGATCTACGACGTCTTCAGCGGAGAACTGCAACCCGTGGCGGGCTGAACTGCCGTGTCGTGACACACCTCACTGCGAGGATGGTCAAGGAATTTCGGAACTGCTCCGATGCTCCAGTCATGGATGTTCAGGTGACGTGGTGGCGTCGGTACGGGCAGAACCGGCTGCTCGTCGAAGAAGACGGCGAACGGCTCGGCTGGCTGGACCTGCGCGACGGTGAGATGGTCGTCGAGCGACCAGACCGTCGCGAGGACATCTACACCGCGCTGGAGCGGTACCTCGAGGCACGGATTCCGGCCCCCCGCTGACAGCGACCGTCAGTTCGTGGGCGTGGCTAGCCCCGTGGGAGAGGGGAACTCGGCACTACTCGGCAGCGACGGCACCTGACTGGGGTCACCCGGTGTCGGCACGCCGGTACTGCTCGCCGGATCGCTCGGCGATGCGGACTCCGGTGGCGGCGCGAGGATCGTCTGCAGCATGTCTGGCAGGACCTGCCGTTGTTCCACGACTGCCCACTGCGGAACCTGCGGCGTGAACCGCCCGTTGCGGGCCAGTTGGGCTTGAGCGGCGCGGAGCGGGTCTCCCTTCAGCGCGGCGACCGCCGATTCCAGGGCGGGAATCCAGCCGGTGGAGGTGGCCAGCTTCCGCTGCACCTTGTCGTCCAGGAACCGCTGCATCCATGCCACGGCCAACCCCTGCTTCTGCGACGCGGCCGACACCGCGAGGTTGGATCCCGACAGGTACTGCGGCGCAACGGATCCCGGCTCCTTACCGGGAAGCGCGAAGAAGTCGGCCTGGCGGGTCAAGGAATTGATCTCCCACGGAGCCATCAATGCACTGCTGGCCCGACCCTCGTCGAACGCCTTGACCTGACTCGCTGACCCCTCATCGCCGTCTGCCGGCGCACGCGAGAACTTGCGCGCCAGGTTCTGCAGCTGGGTCAGCCCGGCCTGCGATTCGCCTGAGTCGACGGCACCGGTCCAGGTGTTGTCCTGCTCGATGGCCAACTCACCACCCTCGGACCAGATCCACGGCAACGCGCCGAGCCAGTAGCGGCCGGGGAACCAGAAGGCGGAGTAGTCAGGTTGAACGCCACCACTTTGCACGCGCTCCAGGGCCGCCTCGAACTCGGCGAGGGACGTTGGGGTGTCGGCCACACCGGCCGCGTTCCACGCCGCTTTGTCGTACGCGATTACGCGACCGTAGCCGTAGGCCGGAATGGCAGACAGAACGCCATCGACTTCGGTCGAGTGGACCAGGCCCGGCGTCCACTCCCCCACCCGAAGTTCGGTCCGGGCTGACTCCAGATCGGCCAGCAGACCCTCGCCCACATAGGTCGCGGTCTCGTCGTTGGCCACCTCAAGGACATCAGGGGTGACCGCTTGCAGGGGAGCCTTCTCCGCGATCTGGCTGCCGACGGTCGCCCAATCCTGGCGCACGACCGTGACGGTCACCTTGGGGTACGTCTTCTTGAAGCGCTTGTTGACCAGCGACACGACGTCGTCCGGCACATCGGGCAGCAACCAGACCGTCAACGTGTCACGCGTCTTGGGCGACGGCAAGGCGATCGGTTCGGGCGTCTCGGCTGGCGACGGCGGGGCGACACTGGGACTGCTGGGCACGGCCGTGCCAGCCGGACTGGATGTACCGGACTCACCGGGGATGGGACCCGCAAGGATGCTGGTGATCGATTCAGCAGCTGTGGTGGTGGCCTGAGTGACGGTCGAGACGGCACCTTCCTCGTCGAAGCCTGCCTCACGATCGGCGCACGCAGTCAGCACCAGGGCGGTGCCAACGGCTGTGGCGATGATCCTGCCGATCCTCATTCAGTGTCTCCTTTGGGCGAGTCAGCCGTCATGGTCCCACTCCGCACCCGAAGTGCAGCGGTGACGTGGCCGTATCGCAATGAGTGATCCCGGATGCCTGTCACGGATGGCTGTTCCTGGGGCTATGCCCACGAATGACACGGCATCACTACCATTAGTTACGTGAACATCTCCCACAGTCACGCAGGGGCAAGCGCCGTTGCGAGACCACTGGGGGCAGTCACCGCCACATTCGCACTGTCGATCGGCACCGCCGCTCTACTGACGGGATCGACGCCGCTGTCCGGACCTGACCTGCTGTGGCCGGGGGCGGGTCTGGCGGTGGGGTGGAGCTGCCGGTGGCCCCGGCAGACGCCCATGATTCTGCTGGGTCTCGCCGCGGCTTTCGTGGTGATCGCCATCGGTATCCCAGGTGTGGCCGCGCCTGTCACGGCTACCGCTGCCATCGCCGCATGGTTGCAGACGGCCCTGGTGATCGTGGTGATCCGGCGACTCTCGCTGTGTCCGGCACAGAGTCCCACCGAGTGGATGGCGCTACTGCTCGTACCGACGCGACGGCGATGGCGACGGTCGCTACATCCTCACGAACTCCAGCTGGACGCATGCCGTTGGTGATCCGATCCCCGACGAGCACGGCGAGTTGCGCGACGCGAGCGTGTTCCCCGATGCAACGGCCCAACTGATCCGCTCCCACGACGAACAGATCATGCGACAAGGCCGCAGCATCGTGTTCCACGAACGGGTGCGTGACGTGGGAGCGGACGGCCGCGAGTTCCTGACCACGAAGTTCCCGTTGACGGACTCAGCCGGACAGGTGTGGGGGGTCGGTGGAGTCTCCACCGATGTCACGGAACTCAGTCACGCGAAGCAGCGGCAGGAGCAGCAATCCGCACGTATGGCAGCAGTATTCGAGTTCTCCCCGACTCCGACCATGCGCTGCCTGCGCGATGCGTCCGGTCACGTCACGGTCCAGGCAGCTAACCGGGCGACCACCCGGCTCCTCGGCTGCGACGTGACCGGCTTCGGCAATGCCGAGCTCATGCGGTTCGTGCGCGAGCCCGACCTCACCCATCTCGTCGAGGCGATGAACCGCGTCCTGCACGGTCCTGACGATGCGACCGGCGCACTCGCCGGGGAACTTGAAGTCACCCTCTATGACGTGCACGATCGCCCACTGGCGGTGGTGTGGACCGCGTCCCGGGTGGGGGCCACTGGGGACGGCAGCATCGAGTTCGTGATCCAACTCGACGACATCACCCGCCGTAAAGAAGCTGAGCGCGCCCTGGAGAAGCAGGCGGTCACCGATGGTCTGACGGGACTTCCCAACCGGACGGCGCTCCGCGGTCGACTGCAGGAGGCGGTGGAACGCCTTGCCGTTCAACCGGGGTTGGTGGCCGTGCTGTTCTGCGACCTCGACGAGTTCAAAGAGGTCAACGACACCCAGGGGCACCAGGCGGGCGACGACCTCCTGGTGGCGCTGGCCGACCGGATGCAGGCAGCCGCCGGCCCCGGACAGACGGTCACCCGTATGGGCGGCGACGAGTTCGTCGTCGTGTGCGAGGGCCTGCGAAGCACCGACGAAGCGATGATGACAGCCACTCACTTCGCTCGTGTCATCCGCGAGCCGCTGCTCCAGCAACGCCGGCTCTTGCGAATCACCACCAGCATCGGGCTCACCGTGACCGACAACCCGGACGAGTCAGTGGATGAGTTGCTGCGGCGCGCGGACCTGGCCATGTTCGCCGCCAAACGAGAAGGACCCGACCGGGTCAAGCGATACGACGAAGACCTCGACACGCGCTTGCGGATGTCCATGGCGATCCAGGACACACTGCGTCGCCACGTCTACGGCGGGACGCTCCAACTGCAGTTCCAGCCCGTCCATCGACTGTCAGATTCCGAACTTGTGGGTGCCGAAGCGTTGGTGCGCCTCCCCGGAACCGACGGGGGGTTCATTCCACCAGATCAGTTCATCCCCCAGGCCGAGGCATCCGGGTTGATCACCGATCTCGACCGGTGGGTGATGGAGGAGGCGCTCCAAGTGGCCGCAGACTGGCATGCGCACGGCCATCGCCGACAGATGTCGATGAATGTCAGCCCCATCGACCTGCGTCGCACCGACTTCGCGCAGTCCGTCCTTGCGTCCCTCGCCCGGCAGGACCTGCCCCCCGCGACCGTGACCCTGGAAATCACCGAGACCGCCCTGCTGCGCGATCGGGAACACGTCCTGGCCGAGTTGGCGGTGCTTCGGCAACGGGGGGTCAGGGTGGCCCTCGATGACTTCGGGACCGGCTACTCCAGCCTGTCCTGGCTCACGGACCTCACCGTCGACGCAGTCAAGATCGACAGGTCATTTGACCCCACCCGCACCGCCGTGGTCCGCGCGGTGCTGTCCGTGGCGGCCGACCTCGGCCTGACCGTGACCGCCGAGGGCGTCGAGCACCCAGAACAACTGGAGTTGCTGCGGCAGTGGGGGTGCGAATTGGGGCAGGGGTATCTGTTCTCGCGCCCGTTGCCTGCCACCGATCAGGTGTGGGACACCAACGCACCTGCGGGCGCAGTCCATTGGCCAGAGTACGAGCCACCATACGAAGGGTCTTGTCTCCGACCGTGTGACCCCATGTGTCATTCACCGTCTTGAACCGATCGACGTCACAGAACAGCAACCCCACGGTGGTCGACGCCTCGAGCGATCCCATGACGGCCGCCGGTTGCTGCTCGGCATACAGTCGGTTGCCGATGCGGGTGACCGGATCGCGGAACGCCATCTTGGTCCGTCGGTCACTCTCGAGATCCGAGAAGACCCCACCCGGCCGGGGCGCGAAGCACTCAGCTGAACCCAGGATCTCGCCGTCCTCTCCCCGCATGGGGTGGGCTCGAACCGTGACGGGAACCCGATGGCCGTCGCTGTGGTGCATGAAGAGGTCCGCCTCGCGGCTGCGCCCATCCCGGATCGTCGCCGCCAACGGGCACCCCGCCCGACACAGATGCACCCCGTCTGCCGTCACATGACGCAGGATCCCGTCAGCGCAACTGCGCCCCAGCACCTCCTGCTCCGAGTAGCCGGTGAGGCGTTCCGCACCGGAGTTCCAATAGGTGATCCGGCGATCCCGGTCCACGAAGTACACGCCTTCGAGCAGATCATCGACGAGCCCTTGCCAGAACGATTCGTTGGACAGCATCGCGCACCACCTCCGCCGCCACACCCGCTGTGGCCGTCACCTGTCGGTGTCAGATGCATCGGCAGGAATCTGGCGGACCTTACCTGTCCGTGACCCGATTGTGACCCGCACGACCGGGGCATGGGTCAGACGTCGATGCGGTCCCGGTCGAGCTCGTCGGACGACGTCACCAGGAACTCCTTGCGCGGCGCCACATCGTTGCCCATCAGCAGGTGGAACACCCGCTCCGCCGCCTCCGCGTCGTCAATTCGGACCCGTCGTAGCGTCCGACTGCCCCGCGACATCGTCGTGTCCCGCAACTGGTGGGCATTCATCTCACCGAGCCCCTTGTAGCGTTGCACGGGGTCCTTCACCCGCACGCCCCGGCGACCCAGGTCCTTGAGCGTGGCGTGCATCTCGGCCTCGCTGTACGTGTAGATGACGTCGTTCGCCTTCTTGCCGGCGTTGATGGTTTCGATGCGATGCAGCGGCGGAACTGCCGCGTAGACCCGGCCCTGCTCGATCAACGGACGCATGTACCGGTACAGCAGGGTGAGCAGCAGGCACCGGATGTGGGCGCCGTCGACGTCCGCGTCGCTCATCAGGATGACCTTGCCGTAGCGGGCGGCCTCGAGGTCGAACGTACGACCGGACCCGGCCCCGATCACCTGAATGATCGCGGCGCACTCGGCGTTCTTGAGCATGTCGGCCACGGAGGCCTTCTGGACGTTCAGAATCTTGCCCCGGATGGGCAACAGCGCTTGGAATTCGCTGTTGCGGGCCAACTTCGCGGTGCCCAGGGCGCTGTCGCCCTCGACGATGAACAACTCACTGTCCGCGACATCCTTGGTCCGGCAATCCACCAGTTTCGAGGGAAGCGACGATGACTCCAAGGCGGTCTTGCGCCGCTGCAGATCACGGGTCTGCCGCGCCTGAATCCGCGCCCGCATCGAGTTGGCCACCTTGTCCAACGCGTTGCGCGCAGGCACCTTGTCACCGCGCGGCGGGGTCGCGAACCACTTACCCAGCTCGTTGCTGACCACGTTGGCCACGATCTTGGCCGCTGCCGGAGTGCCCAGGACCTCCTTGGTCTGACCCTCGAACTGCGGTTCGGCCAACCGGACGGTCACGACTGCCGTCATGCCCTCCATGACGTCATCCTTGATGACAGCGTCCTCGCTCGCCTTGACCACTTTCGCTGCCTTGAGCCGCTCGTTCAGGGTCTTCACCAGCGCCCGTTCGAAGCCGGTGATGTGGGTACCGCCCTTGGGCGTCGCGATGATGTTCACAAAGGACCGCAGGACCGTGTCGTACGTGGTTGTCCAACGCAGTGCGATGTCCACGGTCAATTCGCGGTCGACGTCCTGGGGATTCATGTGGCCGGCATCGTCCAGGACGGGCACGGTCTCAGTGAACTGGCCGGTACCGGACAGTCGGATCACGGGTGTGATCGGTTCGCCCGCGGTCAGGTAGTCGACGTAATCGACGATCCCGCCGCTGTGGTGGAACGTCTCGTCAACCCGGGCGTCGGGATCGCTCTCATCCAGCAGCCGGATCGTGACGCCCGGCACCAGGAACGTCGTCTGCTGGATCCGGGCGCGAAGCTCCTTGAGGTCGTAGTCCGCGTCCTTGGTGAAGATCTTGCGGTCCGCCCACCACCGCACCCGAGTTCCGGTCCGCTTGACGGGGCATTTGCCCGCGATCTGCAGGCCGGACTGCCGGGAGAACTCCGCGGCCGGTCCGTCGCCGTCGAAGGCGCCGGGGACGCCGCGGCGAAAGGACATCGTGTGGATCTTGCCACCGCGATCGACTTCCACGTCCAACCGCTCCGACAACGCGTTGACGACGGACGCACCCACGCCATGGAGTCCGCCAGACGCCGTGTAGGAGCCGCCGCCGAACTTGCCGCCTGCGTGAAGCTTGGTGAAGACGACCTCGACGCCGGTCAAGCGGGTCTTCGGTTCTTTGTCCACCGGCACGCCCCGACCGTCGTCCCGAATCTCCACGGAGCCATCGGGGAACAGGTGCACCTCGATGTTCTGGCACCAGCCCCCCAACGCCTCGTCGACGGCATTGTCGAGGATCTCCCACAGGCAGTGCATCAGGCCACGGCCGTCGGTGGACCCGATGTACATGCCCGGCCGCTTACGGACGGCATCGAGGCCCTCGAGCACTCGCAACTGCTTCGCGGAGTAGTCCTGGGACGTTGTCGCCGAGGTCCGGCGACGCGCCGGACGGGCCGTCGGGGTGGGATCAGCGGTCACGAGCATCAGGGTACGACGTGGGTTCTGTCAGCCCTGCGCGAACCGCCGCGCCGTGAGTTCGTGGATCTCGCACCCCGATGAGAACATGGAGGTCATGGAGGTGGAAGCAATGACCACAACAGCACCCTCGGTTCTCAGCCCTGACGACCGGTGTGACCGCTGCGGCGCGCAGGCCTATGTCCTGGTCCGCCTCCACACCGGCCGCGACCTGCAGTTCTGCGTGCACCACTACACGGCCCACTCCAAGGCGCTCGCGCCGGTGACCGAGCAGGTCGTCGACGAGTCCAGCAGGTTGTTCGAAGCCACCGCTCGTTGACCGAGACCGTCGCGGCCCTGCTGGCCGGGGTCGTCATCGTCCTGGGCATCGTGGGGACTGTCGTCCCGCTCCTTCCGGGCTCGTTCCTCGTGGCGGTCGGCGTTGTGGGATACGCCGTCATCGTGTCCGACCCCATCGCGTGGGTGGGTGCCGGGATCGCGTTGCTGCTGCTGGGCATCGGTCTCGTCGCCAAGTGGGTCGTACCGGCACGGACTGTCGCGGGCGACGTGGATAGCCTGCCCCTGGTCGTGGGGGCGGTTCTGGCCGTGGTCGGGTTCTTCGTCATCCCAGTCGTCGGGATCTTCGTCGGATTCATTCTCGGTGTCCTCGGCACCGAACTGCTTCGCACCCGTTCCTGGACCGAGGCGTGGCCAGCCACCAAGCAGGCACTGAAGGCAGCGGGTCTGTCGATGTTGATCGAACTCACATCGGTGGTGCTCGCGGGTTGCGTCTGGCTGGCGACCATACTGGTGATCGTGTTCTCCTGACCCGACCACTGCTGAGGAGCCCGGAGTGAAGTTCAGCGACTACCGCGCCATGGATGCGACCGCCATGATCAAGGGGATCCGCGACAAGGAGTTCACCGCCGACGAACTTCTGGACGCCGCGCGTGCTCGACTGGAGCAGGTCAACACACGCATCAACGCGGTCATCCTGGACCTCGGCGCCGAGGCTGCCGAACAGATTCAGGAGGGACTGCCCACCGGCCCACTGTCGGGGGTCCCATTCGTGGTCAAGGACATGGACGGAACCCTGGGCGGTCAGCCCTGCACATTCGGATCCCGTTCCCTGCGCGACTGGGTCGCCCCCCACGACTCCACACTGTTCGCCCGCTATCGGGACAACGGCGTCGTGTTTCTGGGCAAGACGAACTGCCCGGAGTTCGGGATCATGGGGATCACCGAACCCGAACTCCACGGTCCCACCCGCAACCCGTGGAACACCGAGCACACGCCCGGCGGATCAAGTGGCGGGTCGGCAGCGGCTGTGGCCGCCGGCATCGTTCCCGTCGGCCACGCCGGCGATGGGGGTGGCTCGATCCGAATCCCCGCCGCCTACTGCGGTCTGTTCGGACTGAAGCCGAGCCGGGGCCGCATGCCCATGGGTCCAGACGTCGCCGACGGCTGGAACGGTCTGGCCCTCCCCCACGTGATCAGCAGGTCGGTTCGGGACAGCGCCCTGTTCCTGCAGTCGACTTTCGGTCCGGACCTGGGTGCCCCTTACGGCCAGCCGGCCGGTGACACCGACTTTGTCGCTGCGGTCAACCGTCCCCCGGAGAAGTTGCGCGTCGGGGTGACCCGCAAAGCCTTCCTCGCCGACGAACAGCACCGGGAGATCGTCGCGGCCGTGGACAACACGGCGGGACTTCTGGCCGAACTGGGTCACGATGTCGTCGAATTGGATCTGGAGTTCAACGCCGACGAGGTGGCCGAGGCGTACCTGACGATCAATGCCGCGTGTATCGCTCGGGACATCGCACAGACGAAAGCAAAGACCGGGGTGACTCCCAAGGCCGAGAACTTCGAGCGCGCCACGTGGTTCCTCGGACAGGTCGGTCAAGCGATCTCGGGCCGCGATCTGGAGGACGCGTTGGCCGTCGCCGGGACGCTGGGACGCTCCCTGGCCGCGCAGTTGAGTGATGTCGATGTGCATCTGAGCGCTACCACGGCACAGCCACCGGCGCGGATCGGGGAACTGTCCCTGGGCCTGACGGAACGTGTGGGTCTGTCGACGATCCGCCGCGTGTCAGCCGTCACCGGGGCAGCCCTGAACCCGGTGTTCCGTTCCGCGATCGGGCAGTTGGCGTCCGACTCGCTGGCCCGGACCCCCAACACCCAGTTGTTCAACATGAGTGGCCAACCGGCCATGAGTGTTCCCTTGGCGTGGACCAGTCAGGGGTTGCCGATCGGCCTTCAGTTCGCCGCTCAACTCGGCGACGAGGCACTGCTGTTGTCGCTGGCCGGTCAGTTGGAGCAGGCGCGGCCGTGGTTCGATCGCACGCCGCCGCTGTGACCCAGAGCCCGCGGGCCTGATCAACCACCCAGTTCCGTCACCGTGATGACGGTTCCGAGTGCCACCAGGCCCACACTGAAACCGACCTCGACCACCAGTTTGATCTGATGTCCATGCGCGACGAACCAGTCGTGCAACCGGTTGAGGTTGACGGTGGCCTTGCCGCCGAAGACGCTGACGTACAGCGGGGGCCCGAGCCACATGAGTGATGTGATGGCGACGAGTTCGATGAGCGCCACCAACTTGACCACGTCGGGGGCAGTGGCACTCGTGACCACATGGAGCGCAGGGATGAACAGCGCCAGAGTGGAAACGCTGACGAACTGCCACAGGAAGCCGACGGGCACCAGCACCGCCGGATGGATCCGTGCCAGCCGAGCCGCCACCTTGGTGTGATGATCCGGTGCTCGGGGGCGCCGCCACTGAATCAGCGCCATCACACCCAGCGCCAGTCCGGCCCCGAGACTGATCAGTCCCTCAGCCAGGCTGGGCCCCCCGGTGTTCACGTCCGGCAGCAGGTTCAACAGGCCCACACCACCAACACACAACACCGCCAGGGCGGCGGTGCGTCCGATGGCCAGCCCCCATGCCCGGGCCAGGCCTGGGCTCCCGTCGGCCATCAGCACGATCTGCACGGTGAGGACCGTCGGGCTGACCGCGGCACCCAAGGCCAACGGCAGCACCTGCACCAGCAGGATGAGGTCCACGGGGTCCCGTACTCGGTGCGGCTGATCAGCCGTCGATCAGCGCATCGACGAACGCCTGCGGATCGAAGGGGGCCAGGTCGTCGGGGCCCTCGCCGAGTCCCACGAGTTTGACGGGGACGCCGAGTTCCTTCTGCACCGAGATCACGATTCCGCCCTTGGCCGTCCCATCGAGTTTCGTGAGAACGATGCCCGTGATGTCGACGACCTCAGCGAACACGCGAGCCTGGGTCATGCCGTTCTGGCCGGTGGTCGCATCCAACACCAGCAGCACCTCGCTCACCGGCGCGCGCTTCTCGATCACGCGCTTGACCTTGCCCAGCTCGTCCATCAGGCCGGTCTTGGTGTGCAGCCGGCCGGCGGTGTCGATCAGGACGACGTCGGCCTCGGTGTCGATGCCCGCTGCGACAGCATCGAATGCCACGGATGCCGGATCCGAGCCCTCGGGACCGTGGACGACGGGGACTCCGACGCGCTCCCCCCACGTCTGCAGCTGCTGGGTGGCAGCGGCACGGAACGTGTCTGCCGCCCCCATCACGACGTCGTTGTCCTCGGCCACGAGCAACCGCGCCAACTTGCCCGTGGTGGTCGTCTTGCCGGTCCCGTTGACACCGACAACCAAGACGACCGCCGGGTCCTCCCCAAGGCGCACCGTGTTCAGGCTCCGCTCCATGGTCGGGTCGACGGACACGAGCAGTTCTTCCCGCAACATGGTGCGCACCCGCTCGGGGTCATCGGTGCCTTCGACGGCGACGCGTGTCTTGAGCCGTTCCACCAGGTCGGTGGCACCGGCGATGCCGACGTCGGCGAGCAGAAGGGTGTCCTCCATCTCCTCCCACGTCGCGTCGTCCAGTTTGCCGCTGGACAGCAGCGCCAGCAGACCCCGACCGATGGCGGTGTTGGATCGCGCCAGCCGGGCTCGCAGGCGGGCCAACCGACCCAGTGCCGGTTCCGGAACCTCGATCGTGACCGGCGGCTCCAACACATCGGTGCCGACGGCGGCACCGTCCAGCGGGATGTCTTCGACATCGCGCAGGGGCGTGTCCCGTGGCTCGGAAGCGTCGTCGTTGACGCCGGGAAGGATCTCGGGCTTCTCCGGCGCTGGCGGGAGTTCCTTGGATCGAGACCGAACCAGGAAGAAGCCGACCCCCACAACGACAAGCAGGGCCACCAGCGCAAGAACGATTTCGATTGCCACCCGCAGAGTCTAGGACGGCTCAG
>CAZCRC010000037.1:0-12004 GCA_964500995.1 uncultured Actinomycetes bacterium | reverse complement strand
CAGGGTCTTGCTCAGCACCTCAGCCACCCAGCCGCTGGGGGCGATCGCAGTGGCCCCGGCCCACTGCCCCTGCAGCGGTCGCCCGGTTCGGGGATCCAGCAGGTGATGCGCCTCCCCGACGGCGGTGGCCCACACGCGATGACTGCGACTGCTCGTGGCCACAGCCCCCGCCGCCAACCGGATGGAGATCTGGGAACCGGGGCCCTCACTGTCCACCCCGATCTGCCAGGGCTCGCCCTTGGCCCCGCGCACCCGAAGGTCTCCCCCCAGGTTGACCAGAACAGCCGTGGCACCGCGCGCCATCAGGTCGGCGGAAACGATATCGGCGGCCAGACCCTTCCCCAGCCCGCCGGAATCCAGTTCGGCGCCGTCCGCGAGCCGCACCCACCGGCGACGACGATCGAGCGCCACGACAGGCATGGGCACCGCGGGCACGGCACGCGTTTCCTTCCAGCGCTCGGTCCGCTCAGTCTGTTGGGTCAGGTCCGCGAAGTCCCGGTCGTAGCCGGCTGCCACGATGCCGCGGACCATGAAGGGATCGAACCGGCCTCGAGTGAATCGGCGACCGACCAGACCCTTCGTCAGGAGTTGCCAGGTTGCCTCGCTGACAGACCCCGCCCCAGCGCGGTTCAAGGTCATGACCTCGCTGGTGGAGTCGAATCGGGTCCACCGGGCCTGCAGGTCGGCGACGTGATCGACCGCCCTCGTGGTCAACTGCCGGGACCCGCCGATGACGATCACGTGGCAGTCAGTTCCCATTGCGTGGAACTCACGTTCCCATCGCTGGGTGACGAGCATCAGCTGCGACGTGAGCGCGAGTCCTCGTTGGAGTCCTGGTTGCTCTCGTTGTCACAGTGGCGCAGGCCGACCTCGGACCCGTTCGCGCTGACACACACCTCGTAGTAGGTCGGCGCGCCGGACTCCCCACCGGCTTGCACCTCGAGGTAGCCGGATCCCTTCTTGGCCGTCATACCGTAGTTGGATCCGCCGTAGCCGCCCCAACCACCACCGCTGCCACCGGCCGACGAGATCGTGTAGCCGTCTGCCTTGGCCTGCTTCTTGTACTTGTTGACGACCTTCTTCGGTGGCATCGAGATCTTGTACCGCGCGTACTCGTTGCCGCCACGGCTCGCGTCACCCTGGAGTTCAGCGCCCGCCGGGGCCTTGGGCAGGGTCGCCGAACCACTGTCAGTGGCTTTCGGGGTGGCAGCCGCCTCGGTGGGGGTAGGTGTGGGAGTTGCGGCCTCGGTGGGCGCGTCAGTCGGGGACGTCGACGCGGCTGGGGTCGATCCGGAGCTGGAACAGCCGGCGGCGACAAGCGCCACGCCGGTCAGACTGATGGCAAGAGCAGCGCTGCGGGTTGTCATGAGGGATCTCCGTTGCTCGCAAGGACGTTCGCTCGAACGGTACCGATCCCCTGCCGGTGTGGCGCGGCAATCACTCGATCCGCGGCCGGGCGTCCATTTCAGGGAGTCGTCAGCGATTCCTCGGGCACGCGGTTCTCCTTCGGCAGATCCAAGTCGCCCGTCAGCGCCGGCCGCTGGGGTACGGACACGTTGATTCCCTCGGGCTTGAACACCAGCAGTTGGGCCACCGTCTGGCCCTTCAATTCATCCTGACCGCTGGTGCCCCAGTTGACCGTGACTCCAGGCCCGTTCGTGATCGTCACGCCGCCGTCGGCGGCGACGACGGCGGATTTCGCCCGGCCCCGGACGTCCTCCGGCAATGCGGCAAGCGCAACCGTCGCGGGCTGGACGTTGCCGTCGCTCGCTGTCACCTGCGGCAGCTTCTCGGGCCGGTCGGCGACGTCGGTGATCACTGCGCCGGATTGATCGAGGACCACCCAGCCAGCGGCTGTCTCACCCACCGCGAACGGGACCCGCTCGACGACACGCAGATCGATGGTGAACGGACGGTCGAGCACGATATCGACCGATTCGATCCCCGCGATCGCAGTGACCCGTTCCGTGACTCCCGCGACGTCGATGTCCCGGATCGAGGTGCCGGGCGCGATGCCCGCAGCGGCCACCACCTCGGATTCCTTCTCCGGTTCAGCACCGGTCACCCTGACATCGCGCACGGGACTCGGCGAGTACCAGGACAGCAGCCACGCGAACGCGACCGCCACACCGATCGCCAGGACCCCGAAGACGATGAACCGCACCGGGATCCGACGGCGCCGCGACCGAGGCGTGGGGGCTTGGTCTGCCGCCTCGACCGGACGCGGTTCTATCATCGTGCTCATCGAGCCTCCTGCCGGTCGCGCAACAGCGACAGTACTTCCGGACCGAGCAACGAGATGTCGCCGGCCCCCAAGGTCATCACCAGGTCCCCGGGCCGGGCGCGGTCTGCGAGGTGTTCGGCAACCCGTGACCACGAGGGCTCGAACACCACCTGACCGGGCGGCAGCGGGACATTGGCCGCCATGGCTTGCCCGCTGGCTCCGGGGATGGGTTCCTCTCCGGGGGCGAAGACCTCGAGGACCACCACCTCGTCGGCGATGCCGAGCGCCTCGCCGAACTCCTTACTGAACATGGCGGTGCGGTAGTAGTGGTGCGCCTGGAACGCGACAACGAGTCGCCCCTCGCCCACGAACTCCCGTGCGGCGGTGAGCGTTGCGTCGAGTTCGGTCGGGTGATGGGCGTAGTCGTCGTACACCCGGATCCCGCCGACCTCGCCACGGAACTCGAACCGGCGCCGGGTGCCACTGAATGCGGACAGGCCGGCACGGACATCGTTGGTGTTGAATCCCAGCCCCATGCAGGTGGCCAGAGCTGCGGTGGCGTTCAGCGCGTTGTGGCGGCCCGGCACCTTCAAGACGATGTCCCCCAACCGGACGCCGCGGTGGATCACGTCAAATCGGTATCCGGCCTTCTCACTGCCCAAGATCTCAATGCGGAAGTCGCACTCGGGACTTGTCCCGTAGGTCACGACCCGGGTTCCGCGGGCAACTGCGCGCGCCGCCAACTCGGCACTGCCGGGGTGATCCAGGCACACCACGGCGAAGCCATCATTGGCCACGACCAAGTCGACGAAGTCGTCGAACGCTGACTCCAGGTTCGCGAAATCACCCCAGTAGTTCAGATGGTCGGGCTCGACGTTCGTGACCACGACCGCGACCGGACTCATGTGCAGGAAAGCCCCATCGGACTCATCTGCTTCGACCACGAACAGGTCGCCGCCACCGGTGTGGGCGTTGCTTCCCAGATCGTTCACCTCGCTGCCGATGGCGAACGACGGATCGGCACCGCAGTGCTGCAGGGCAACGGTGATCATCGAGGTTGTGGTGGTCTTGCCGTGGGTTCCCCCCACTCCGATGACCCGGCGGTCGGCCATGACCAGCGCCAGTGCCTCGGAGCGGGTCAGCACGCTGATCCCCAACGATCGCGCCGCGACCACCTCGGGATTGTCGTCAGGAATGATCGGGGTGTCGATGAGAGCGTCGATGTCCGCGTCGACGTGCGCCGCATCATGTCCGATGAACACGGTGGCACCTTGCGCACGCAAGGTCTCCAGCCGTCCGGAGTCACGCATGTCGCTGCCGGACACCACCACACCACGGTCAATCAGGAGCCGAGCCAATCCACTCATCCCCGCGCCACCGATTCCGACGAAGTGGACCCGGTTCAGGCCGCTGAGACCGCCCGGACTCATCGGTCGCCCGCCATCGCCCGTGCCACCATGTCCGCCAATCGCCCGGCTCCATCCCGAATGCCGTAAGCCGCGGCCCGATCCGCCATGAGAGCCAGTCGATCAGGGTCAGCCAGCAGACCGAGGCAGGTCGATTGCAGTAGTTCGGCCGTCAACTCCGCGTCGTCGATCATGATGCCACCCCCTGCGGTCACCACGGGAGCCGCGTTCAGTCGCTGCTCGCCATTGCCGACCGGGTACGGGACGTAGACGCAGGGAAGTCCCACGGCGGCCACCTCGGCGCAGGTCATGGCCCCCGATCGGCACACCGCGAGATCGGCGGCCGCGTACGCGAGATCCATCCGGTCGATGAACGGGACCGGATGGTAGCCGGGCGTGGCGGTCCCTCGGTCCGCCTGGCGGGGCCCGACGGCATGCAGCACCTGGACTCCCGCCGCCAGCAGCGCCGGAAGCGCACCGGCCAGGGCACCGTTGATCGAAGCTGCTCCCTGTGATCCCCCGAACACCAACAGGACCGGGCCGTCGGGAGCAAGGCCGAAGTAGTCTCGCCCCTGCGAGCGGACCGTGGGGCGGTCCAGATCGGTGATGGCTTGTCGCAGTGGGCAGCCGAGGCGCTGGGCGTGCGGAAGGGTCCCCGAGTAGTTCTCGGCAACGAACGGCGTCAGGCGGGCACCCACCCGGTTGGCCACACCGGGCCGGGCGTTGGCTTCGTGGACGACGAACGGCAGCCCGGAACGGCGCGCTGCCAGATAGGCCGGGATCGAGACGTAGCCGCCGAAGCCGACCAGGATCTGGCTGTTGTTGTCCGCGAGGATCTGCCGGGCTCCGGCCACACTGGTGCGCAGCCGACCAGGCAGGGTGACCAACTCCTTGCCCGGGCGTCGGGGCAGCGGAACCGGGGCGATCAGTTCCAGGTCGTAGCCGCGCTGCGGCACCAGGGTCGTCTCCAGACCCTTGGCGGTTCCCAAGACGGTGATGTGGGTGGCCGGATCGCGGCGGCGCAGCTCGTCGGCCAGGTTGAGTGCGGGCTCGATGTGACCCCCCGTACCGCCGCCCGCGATGGCGACCCGTGGCGCTGCCATCAGGTGGAGGCTCCTTGCTTCGTGTCCTCCCAGTGCCGCTGAAGTGTGACGGGATGGCGTCTGGCGGCACCCAGCAACAGTCCGAGCGCGGTGAGCAGCGGGATGAGCGACGATCCACCGTAGGACAGCATCGGGAGCACCACACCGGTGATGGGAAGCATCTTCAGCGCCGCACCGATGTTCGTGATCACCTGGATGATGAGCCAGGTAGCGGTCGCTGCGGCCAGCAGTCGCGTGAATCGGTCCGGTGACTCCTTGGCCAACCGTAGGATCGCGAACACCAGCACAGCGAACAGGGCGAGCACCGTCACCGTGCCGATCAAGCCCAGTTCCTCACCGATCACCGGGAAGATGAAGTCGGTGTGAGCTGCGGGCAGGCTGCCCCACTTCTCCCGGGAACCCCCGATGCCGGTGCCGAACCAGCCGCCGGTTCCCAGGGCATAGGTCCCCTGCGTGACCTGCCAGGCCCCGTCCAACTCGTCGGCGTTGGGGTCGAGGAACGCGGTCCAGCGACGCATCCGGTAGGGCGTGGTCACAGATGCGAAGAGCACCCCGGACACACCGATCACAGCGAAAGCGGCAAACAACCGCAGCGGGGCCCCGACAGCGAAGAACAAGCCCATGACGATGAAGCCCAGAATCATCGCGTTGCCGAAGTCGCCCTCGAGCATGACGAGGACGACGAGGATGCCGCCGACCGGAGCCAACGGCACCAAGAGAGACGGCCAATCCGTGACGGGACGGTACTTGCGCGTCAGAACATCGGCGCCCCACACCACAAGCGCGAGTTTCGCGATCTCGGACGGCTGGAGTCGGAACGGCCCACCGAGGTCGATCCAGTTCTGCTGCCCCGCCACCTCGACACCGATACCGGGAATCAGCACCAACACGAGCAGAACGAGAGCCACGATCATCGTGGGCCACGCCAGGTTCCGGACAGTGGCCGCCGGCAGTCGAGCGGCCAAGAACATGGCACCAAGACCGAGGAAGGCGAACAGCGCCTGCTTGGCCACGAGATCGGTACTGCCGCCGGTGTCACGGATGCTGTCGATCGCCGACGACGACCACACCATGATCAGGCCCAGGAGCAGCAGGAAGAGGGTGGAGCCGAGCATCAGGTAGTAGATGCTGGCCGGATGGCTGGACAGCCGATCGCGCAGTGTCGGTGCGGATTCCGTCGTGGCGGCAGCCACGCCGGTCATGACGTGATGGGTGTCCGACATGCTGCTCCTACGTCACGGTGCTTCGGCGAGCCGCTGCACCTCCTGCGCGAACATGTCCCCACGCTGCGCATAACTGACGAACATGTCCCAGGACGCGCAGCCCGGTGCCAGCAGGACGGTGTCACCCGGCTCGGCCAGGGCAGCGGCGCCAGCCACCACCTCGGCCATCGCCCCAGTGTCCGTCCTTGTGACCGTAACCACGGGCACATCGGGTGCGTGTCGCCGCAGTGCCCCCGCAATGACCTCCCGGTCGCGGCCCAGCAGGACGACAGCGCGCAGCCGGTCGCGGCAGGACGCCACCAGCTCATCGAACTCCTGACCCTTGGCCAGTCCTCCAGCGATCCAGACGACCGGCTGATAGGTACGCAGCGAGGTGTGAGCGGCATGGGCGTTCGTGGCCTTGGAGTCGTCGATGTAACGCACTCCCGCCACCTCGCCGACGTCGGCGATGCGGTGGCCGGCGGGGGTGAACCGCCGCAGCCCCTCGGCGATCTGTTCCGGCGTGAGGCCGTACGCGCGCGCCAGCGCGGCCGCAGCCAGTGCATTGGCCACGTTGTGGGGGGCCGCGGGGTGGACGTCGCCCACCCGAGCCACCTCGACGGCCGTGTCAGCACGATTGGACACGAATGCCCGGTCCACCAGGTACTCCTCGACGACGCCGAGTTCACTCACGCCCGGGGCGCCCAAGGTGAAGCCGATGGCCCGGCACCCGTCGACCACTTCCGCCTGCTCGACCATCTCGATGGTGCGCGGATCCTCCCGGTTGTAGACCGCCGCTACCTGACACCGTTCATAGATGCGCGCCTTGGCCGCGACATAGGCATCGAATCCACCGAAGTGATCGATGTGGTCCTCGGCGACGTTCAAGCACACCGCTGCCAGGGGACTCACCGTGTGCCAGAAAGGAAGTTGCGGCGCTCCCACCTCGACGGCGATCGCGTCGAGGTCGTCCGCCATGACGGCGTCCACGAGTGACACACCGATGTTCGCAGCGGCGATGGCGCGACGACCGGCGGCCTGCAGCATGGACTCGAGCATCAAGGTGGCGGTGGTCTTGCCGTTCGTGCCGGTGATGGCCAACCACGGGGCAGCATCCGGCGACCGTAGCCGCCAGGCCAGCTCAAGTTCGCCCCACACCGGGACGTCCCGATCGAGTGCCGACCGGATGATGGCTGCCGTCGGTGGGAACCCCGGGGAGACGACGAGCAGATCAACGTCGTCGGGCAGGGTGTTGCCGTCGCCGAGCCGGACGTCGACGCCGCCCGCCCGTAGTTCCTGCGCCCATTGCTCGTGCTCCGGGGTGGTACCCCCATCGACGGCGATGACGCCGGCCCCCAGCCCCGCCAGCGCCCGGGCGCACGCGGCCCCGGCGACGCGGATGCCAGCGACGCAGATGTGAACCCCGCCCCAGTCGCTGTCGCGCCCGAGTCCGGCCAGGCTCGCCGAACTCATGGCGCCGCCCAGGGGACGACCCACTCGGCGAAGAAGATCGTGACGGCCAGGGCGACGCACAGCGCCTGCACGATCCAGAACCGGACCACGATCAGGATCTCCGGCCAGCCCTTGAGCTCGAAGTGGTGGTGCAGCGGGGCCATCCGGAAGACCCGCTTTCCGGTGAGTTTGAACGAACCGACCTGCAGGATGACCGAGACGGTGACGATGAAGAACAGCCCCGCCGTCAGGGCCAGCAGCAACTCGGTGCGAGTCATGATCGCCAACCCGGCGATGGCCCCGCCCAGGGCCAACGACCCCGTATCCCCCATGAAGATCCGGGCGGGATGGGTGTTCCACCACAGGAATCCGAAGCAGGCCCCGGTGCACGCGGCGGCGAACACGGTGAGGTCGAGGGGGTCGCGCACCTGGTAGCAGTTGACGGCGGTGCTGGCGCCACACAACTGGTTGAACTGCCAGATGGACATCAACGTGTAGCCGCCGAACGAGAACAGCGCCGCCCCCGTGGCGAGGCCGTCAAGGCCGTCGGTCAGGTTGACCCCGTTCGTGGTGGCGGTGATCAGGAACCAGATCCACAGCACGAACAGTGCCACCGGCAGCACCAACGGGGTGTCCCGCACAATCGACACCGCCTGTGAGGCGGGCGTGTATCCCTGCGGGTCGGGGAAGTTGAGTGCCGCCACCGCGAACGTCAGCGCGACGAACGCCTGGCCGATGAGTTTGGTGCGGGCCCGGATGCCGGTCGAACGCTGCCGGAAGATCTTCAGGTAGTCGTCGGCGAAACCGACCGCACCCAAACCCAGCACCAGCCACAACGCGAGCAGCCCCGACACCGACGGCCACGTCCAGAAGACCAGGTGGGTGGCCAGGTAGGCGATGACGATGGCGCCGATCATGGCGGCCCCACCCATTGACGGCGTCCCGACCTTGCCGGTGTGTTCCGGATACTGGATGTCGTCGGTCGAGACGCGGATCGCCTGGCTGTAGCCGTGCTTCTGGAGCAGTCGGATGAGCAGTGGTGTGCCAAGCAGCGACACCAGCATGGCGATTCCCCCGGCGAGGATGATGAGGGTCACGACCCCGCTCCCAACCGCTGCGCCACGCGCTCCAACGCGACGCCCCGGGATGCCTTGACCAACACGATGTCACCCGGCTCCACCAGGGCGTCCAGAGCGGCCATCGCCTCGTCGATGTCCGCGGCAAACACCGCCTCGCCGTTCCAGGAGCCCTCATGGGCGGCAGCCAGTTGGATGGGTCGGGCGCCCTCTCCGACCGCGATGACCTGGCCGATGTTGAGTCGCACGGCCAGCCGTCCGATGTCGTCGTGGGCGCGGATCGACTCGTCGCCCAACTCCTTCATCTCGCCGAGCACCGCGATCGTGCGGCCCTGGTGGCGCCGACCGAGTTCGGCCAGGGTCTTGAGGGCTCCGGCCATGGAGTCGGGGTTGGCGTTGTAGGCATCGTTGACCACGATGACCCCGTCGGGAGTGGTGCTGATCTCCATGCGCCAGCGGCTGGCGGCCGTCGCGCTGCTCAGGGACTGCGCGACGGTAGTGAGGGTCAGCCCAGCGGCGCAGCCCGCCAACGCGGCTGCGGCGGCATTGGCCGCGTTGTGTTCACCACTGACCTGCAGGGTCACCGGCGCAGCCTCGCCCCGGAAGGTCAACGTGAACGAGGGGCGGGCCAGGTCGTCGAGGCGGAGGTTGTCGATGCGCATGTCCGCGGTGGCAGCTGTGCCGAACGTGAGGACCTGAGCGGCGGTGCGCGGCGCCATCGCGGCCACGATGGGGTCGTCGGCGTTGAGGATCGCCGTACCCTCGGCCGGAAGCGCTTCGATGAGCTCACCCTTGGCCGCGGCGATGACTTCGCGCGAACCGAACTCGCCCAGATGCGCGGTTCCGACGTTCAGAATCACGCCGATGTCCGGTGGGGTGATCCCGCACAGATACGCGATGTGTCCGACGCCCCGGGCCCCCATCTCGGCCACGAGGGTCCGGGTGGTCGCATCGCACTTCAGGGCGGTCAATGGCAGCCCCACCTCGGTGTTCATGGAACCGGCAGGTGCCACCACGTCGCCGCAGCCGGCCAGCACCGCCCCCAGGAGGTCCTTCGTCGAGGTCTTTCCCGACGATCCTGTGACAGCGACGACGGTGAGGTCGGCGAGTTGCGCTACGACATGACGGGCGAGAACGCCCAGCGCCGCCACCGGGTCGGCCACAACGACGGTGGGCAGTTCTGCGGGTCGGGTGGCGAGGGCCGCCACTGCACCCGCCTGAGCGGCGGCGGGGATGAAGTCGTAGCCATCCACCCGGTCACCGGGAATCGCCACGAAGAGGTCACCGGCAGAAACGAGACGTGAGTCCGCGACGACATGTCCGACCCGGACATCAGCTTCGGCGGAGACCGTTCCGTCGACGGCAGCAGCGATCTCGGCCAGTGACAGCGGGATCATCTGGCCGCCGTCTGATCGATGGCGGCTCGCAGTTCGACGCGGTCGTCGAAGGGCGTGACCACACCGGCCACGTCCTGTCCCTGCTCGTGGCCCTTGCCGAGAATCAGGACGGCATCGCCTGGGCGCGCCTGCGACACCAGGGACCGGATCGCCTGGCGGCGGTCCGGGATCTCCGTCACGACCGCACCCGACTCCGACTGGGCGGCCCCCGCGAGCACCGTGCGCCTGATCATCGCCGGGTCCTCCGATCGGGGGTTGTCGTCGGTGACGACCACCACGTCTGCTGTCTGCGCTGCGATCTGGCCCATGAGCGGGCGCTTTCCGGGATCCCGATCGCCGCCGCAGCCCAACGCCACCAGCACGCGGCCCCCGGTGAACTCCCGGACAGCGCTGATGGCCCGAGCCACGGCATCCGGGGTATGAGCGTAGTCAACGAACGCAGCGAACCCCGCACCCGGGATCGGTTCCATCCGGCCGGGAACCCCGGTGCAGGTCGCGAGCCCGGCGGCCGCCGCCGCCGCCGGGGCACCGACCGCCACAGCGGTGGCGAGCGCTCCCAGGACGTTGGCCTGGTTGAAAGGTCCCGGCAGCGGCGACGAGACCGCAACTCGCTGCTGCGGGCCGACCGCGGTCGCGGCCCAGCGGCCGGTGGACTCCACTGAGACATCGGCCAGGACCCAGTCGGCGGAACGCCCGGTCACCCCGTAGGTCGTCACGGGCACCGTCACCTCGTCAGCCAGCTCGCGGCCATGGGCGTCATCGGTACAGATGACCGCGGCACGACACCGGTCCGGTTGGAAGAGGCGGCGCTTCGCGTCGAAGTACTCCGCCATGGTGGCGTGGAAGTCGAGGTGGTCCTGGCTGAGGTTCGTGAACACCGCCAGGTCAAAGGTGAGCCCATCCACCCGCCCGAGCACCAGGGCGTGGCTGCTGACCTCCATCGCCACCGCGGTGACGCCGCTTTCCCGCATCACGGCGAGCACCGCGTGGACGTCGGGAGCCTCCGGCGTGGTGCGTGCGGATGGGAGCGCCTCGTCGAGGACGTGGATCCCGATGGTGCCGATCGTGCCGGTGCGGTGGCCGACCTCCCGCAACGCAGCGGCAACCAGGTGGCTCACCGTGGTCTTGCCGTTCGTTCCGGTGATGCCCACCAGGAGCAGGTCCGCCGCCGGGTCGCCGTAGATCCACGCCGACAGTTCGCCGAGGATCCCGCGCGGATCCGGGACCACGATCACCGGCACCGCCAGTTCCGCCGCGTCGCACCACTGTGCTCCCTGCGGGTCGGTGAGGACCGCCGCAGCACCGGTCGCAGCGGCTGCCGCCGCGAACTTGGCGCCGTGGGTGGTGGCACCCGGCAAGGCGGCGTAGAGGTCTCCGGGGCGCACTCGGCGGGAGTCGAGGGTCACGCCGGTGACCAGCAGGTCGGTGGGAACTGCCGTGCCCCCCAGCACCCCCGCCTCGTGCAACGGTCGGGGCGGCAGGGTCCGGGGCCGCTCGTCAAGGGTCAGGGCATGCCGCCCCAGGTCAGCGGGAACTTGGCCCGCTTGCCGCCCGTGGGCGGAACGTTCTGACTGGCCAGCGCTGCCGTCATCAACTTCTGCACCACCGGGGCTGCGACGTCGCCGCCGTAGTAGCTCCCACTGGGGTTGTCGAACCAGGCCCCGACCACGATCTGGGGGTCGTCAGCGGGCGCCATGCCGATGAAGCTCGCGGTGTAGCCGCTGTAGCAGCCGCAGTCCTCGTCGTAGCGCTGCGCGGTGCCGGTCTTGCCGCCCATCAGGTAGCCCGGCACTTCGGCCACCTGGGCGGTGCCGCCCTCGCCCACGACCATCTGCATCATGTCCTGCATGGTGGCGGCGGTCTCCGGGGTGACCACCGGCTCGCCCTCGACGGGTGCGGTCTTCTCGATGGTTCCATCCGGTGCCTGGTAACTGTCGATCAGGCGTGGTTGCACGGGGACACCGTCGTTGCCGATCGTGGCGGTCGCGTTCGCGATCTGCAGTGCCGTCAACGACATGCCCTGGCCGAACGCGAGAGTGGGGAATGTGGTGTCGGACCATTCGTCCGGATGCGGGACGTAGCCGGTCTGCTCGCCGGGGAAGTCCAAACCGGTGGGTTCACCGACGCCGAACCGCTTGAGGTAC
>CAZCRC010000036.1:0-12015 GCA_964500995.1 uncultured Actinomycetes bacterium | reverse complement strand
CGGTCTCGGACTCGGGCCAGGTGGTTACGTAGGGAGGCCGGGGAGCGGCGCAGCGCGGGAGCCAGCAGCTCAATCCCGGGATCGGTGATCGTGCCCATTCTGGGCACGTCCGGTGCCAGGGCCTGGACCTGCTCCGTGGGGCCCAGGGTGGTGATGACGGCGTGGTCGGCTTGATCGCCGACCCACGCCGCCGCAGTCGCCCACGCCGCAGCCACGATCACCTGACACGGACACGGCGCCCCCACCATGCCCGGCCGCGGGGCACCGGGGATGTCGGGACCCTCGTGAGGGAACGGGCACCCGGTGCCGTCCACGGTGGGGAGGTCCTGCAGGGCCGTTAGCAACGCGCTGCCTTTCGGTAGCCACAGCAGGGCCCGGACCTCGGGCAGCATCGCCACGTCCCACCAGCCCGCTTCCGTCCACCCGGGCCGCTCGGCCCGCCAGGGGGCGCGTCCCGCGGCACGGGTCGCGGCGTCGACCTGGACCGGCGATAACGACAGCCACACCTCCCAGCGAAGAGTCGTCGTAGACGTCGCTTCGCGAGGCGTCACAGGGGCGGAAGCGACGCCAACGACGACAGTTGGGTGTTCTGGCGGCTCGGCGGGGCCCCGGGAACGTGTCAGGCGATGACCTGCCGGCGAATCGTCAGACGCCCAGTTCTTTGCGCAGCTTGGCTACGTGGCCCTTGGCGCGCACGTTGTACATCGCCTGGTCGATCGTGCCCTTGGGGCTGATCACGAACGTGGATCGGATGACCCCCACGACCGTCTTGCCGTACATCTTCTTCTCGCCGAACGCGCCGTACTTGGTCAGCACCTTCTTGTCGGGGTCGGACACCAGTGTGAAGTTCAGGCCGTCCTTCTCGCGGAACTGGGCGAGCTTCTCCGGGGAGTCCGGAGAGATGCCGATGACCTCGATCCCGGCTGCCTGCAACGCCGACAGCGAGTCACGGAAGTCGCACGCTTGCGTGGTGCAGCCGGGTGTCATGGCGGCCGGATAGGCGTACAGGACGACGGTCTTGCCCTTGAAGTCCGACAGTCTGACCTTGGCTCCGGTGTCGTCGGTCAAGGTGAAGGCGGGGGCGCGGTCGCCGGGTTCGAGTCTGTCGCTCATGTGTCCTCCGAGGTGAATGCCCCGAGCGTAGGTGGCCCGGGTCGGGCATGCACAACGGTGGTACGTTATTGCAAAGGCTTTGCAATAACGCGTGGACCGACCCGGAGAACGTCATGCACATTCCTGATGGCTTCATCGACGCGCCTGTCGCCGCTGGTGCGGCGGTGGTGGCTGCGGCCGGAGTCGCCGTCTGCTTGCGGGGCGCACGGCGAACTCTGGACGAACGCACCGCGCCGCTCGCCGGTCTGGTCGCAGTTTTCGTCTTCGCCGCTCAAATGATCAACTTTCCGGTCGGACTGGGCACGTCCGGGCACCTGATCGGAGCCGCCCTGGCGGCAATCCTGGTCGGTCCCTACGCGGGTGTGCTGGCGCTGACGGTCGTCCTCTCGGTCCAAGCCCTCGTGTTCGCCGACGGCGGTCTGACCGCCCTAGGTCTGAACATCCTGAACCTTGCTCTCATCGCCACCATCGTGGGCTGGTTCTCGTTCCGTGGCGTCGTTCGCACGTTCGGGTCGGCCAAGGCCGGCATCGTTGCGGGCGCATGGTTGGCCGGGTTCCTGTCTGTCCTCGGGGCCGTCACGGGATTCCTGATCGAGTTCGCACTGGGCGGGGTCGCTCCCATCGATCTCGGCGCAGTGATTGCCGCGATGTTCTCCGTGCATGTGATCATCGGCGCCATCGAAGGCGTGATCACGGCGCTGATCGTCTGGTCGGTGGCGACGGTGCGCCCCGACCTGATCGCGGGGCTCAAGGGGCAACGTCCGACCGTCGCGCAACCGGCGCCGGTGGCCGCATGAAGGACACCACCAATCGGGCAATCGCAGGGGTGCTGATCGTCGGCTTGTTGGCCTCGGTGGTCCTGGCCGGAGTTGTTTCGTTCTACGCCAGTGCCAATCCCGATGGGTTGGAGTACGTCGCCGAACAGCAGGGATTCGCGGAGACAGCCGAGGACAGCCCCACGAGTGATTCAGCACTGGCCGACTACGGCGTCGCCGGGGTCGACGACGAGCGTTGGTCCGTGGGACTCGCCGGTGTCGTGGGGGTGGGAGTCACCGCGCTGGTCGGGTTCGGGTTGTTCCTGTTCTTGGCGTCCGGATCGGATACGCGAGCCAACGAACGCCGTGGGTGACCAACCGTCCGGACACGACGTCGGCGAGCGCTTGTTCGTCCCCGGCAACTCGCTGATTCATCGCCTCCCCGCTCACGTGAAGGTCCTGGCCGCACTGCTGACCGTTCTGGTGATCGTGCTGACCCCGCCACAACCGCCCTGGGTGTTCGGTGGGTACGCCCTGTTGCTGGGGATCGCCTTCCGGGTGGCGGGCATCGGGCTGCGAACGGTCGCACCGCGGTTGCTGATCGAGGTCCCGTTCGTCGTGTTCGCATTGCTGCTGCCGATTGTGGGGCAGGGCCCCGATGTCGCGGTGGGTCCGCTGGAGTTGTCCGAAGCCGGCCTGTGGGCGGCGTGGAACATCCTGGCGAAAGCCACGCTGGGCTTGGGCGTTTCCGTGCTGCTGGCCGCTACGACGTCCACCCGCGACCTCATTGCCGGTCTGCAGCGGCTGCGGGTGCCGGACGTGCTGGTTCAGATCTTCGCCTCGATGGTTCGCTACGTGCATGTGGTCACGGGGGAGTGGGCGCGTATGTCGCGCGCGCGGGCGGCCCGTGGGTTCCAGGTCAGCGGTCCGCGGTCGTGGCCGGTTGTCGCCCAAGGTCTCGGCACACTGTTCGTTCGCTCGTATGAGCGCGGCGAGCGGGTCCATCTGGCCATGGTGAGTCGTGGGTACGTGGGGCGCCTGCCGGAGTTGGCGGCCGCTGGTACCACCGCACGCGACTGGCTGGCGGCAGCTGCGTTACCGATTGCGGCGGCTGCACTGGCGCTGGCCTCGTGGGGGTGGGGTCGATGACCGCCGTCCAGATCACCGGACTGCGGTACACGTACCCCGACGGGACCGCCGCCTTGGCCGGAGTCGACCTGGCGATCGAGCGGGGGGAACGCGTCGCGGTACTGGGGCCCAATGGGGCGGGCAAGACCACGCTGATGCTGCACCTGAACGGACTCCTGACGCCTGACTCCGGGCACGTTGCCGTCGAAGGTCGTGTGGTGGGTCCCGACACCGTTCGCGAGATCCGCCAACAGGTCGGACTGGTGTTCCAAGATCCCGACGACCAGTTGTTCATGCCGACGGTTCGCGACGACGTCGCCTTCGGCCCGGCCAACATGGGGCTGACTGAGGAGACCATCACTGAGCGGGTTGACGCCGCGCTGGCGGCCGTAGGCATGCAGGAGGTGGGGTCACGTCCGCCGCACCACCTGTCGCTCGGGCAGCGGCGCCGGGTAGCCATCGCGACTGTGCTGTCGATGGATCCCGCCCTGCTCGTGCTGGACGAACCGAGTTCCAATCTGGACCCTGCCAGTCGGCGCGAAGTCGCTCAGGTGCTGCTGGCACTGCAGCGCACGACCATCATGGTCACCCACGACCTGAGCTACGCCCTTCAGTTGTGTCCGCGCAGCGTGATCCTGAGCGCTGGCCGCATCGTTGCCGACGGCACCACCAGCGAACTACTTGCCGACGCTGAACTGCTGGCCCGACATCGGCTGGAACTGCCATATGGGTTCGACCCCGCAACGGCGACCGCGTAGGCTGCCTGCGAAACCCAGACGTCCGGAGGCAGCGAGTGTCCGACAGCGAATCGAACCAGAAACGGTCGGCGGAGGACATCCAGGCCGAGATCGAGGAGACCCGCAGGCGTCTGGCCGACAATCTCGAGCAGTTGAAGGCCGAGACCGCCCCGAAGGCATTGTTGGACAAGGCCAAGGCGCGCGTGACCGGGGTCTTTGTGGACCACGAGACCGGCGAACTGCGCAAGGAACGTGTGGCTGCAGTTGTCGGCGGCGTGGTCGCCATCATCGTCATCCGTCGTGGTTTCAAGGCCCGGGCTCACCGCAAGGAGTTGGAGCGGCTGTCACAGGTCGTCTGGGTGCCAGTTCCCCGCACCAGCGTGAACCCGGAATATGCCGGAATGGCGCGCACCGCTCGTGAACTGGCCCCGGCCCCCGTCCTGCCGGCGTTGCCCAGCGCGGGATGAGCTCATCGGCCGAGGCCACCGCGGTCCCCATCAAGTTGCTGCACGACCGGGTGCTGGTGCGCGGTGATGGACCGGATGGGGAACGGACGTCCAACGGCGGCATCCTGATCCCCGCGACGGCGCAGGTGGGCAAACGACTGGCGTGGGCCCTGGTCGTGGCGGTGGGGCCCAACGTCCGAACCGTGGCCGACGGCGACCGGGTGTTGTTCGAGCCCGAGGACCGTTCCAACGTCGAGTTGCAGGGTGTCGAGTACGTGTTGTTGCGTGAGCGGGACGTCCACGCGGTCGCCTCGGATCGGCACAGTGACGCCAACACCGGGTTGTATCTGTAGTCATGGCAGCCCAAGGCGAACTGTTGTGGCAACCCACAGGGCAACCCACCCTGATGGCCGAAGCAGTCGCTGCCGCCAACTGCGCGGACTCCCGGGACCTGCACGCATGGTCGGTGGCGCGTCCGGATGAGTTCTGGGACCTGATGTGGCGACAGTGCGGCGTGGTCGGTGACCGCGGCGACGGGCCGGCAGTGGCCAGCGGCGGGTCCATCCGCGACGACCGCTACTACCCCAACGCCGGCCTGAACTACGCCGAGAACCTGCTGGCAGGGGGACAACGTCCCGGCGCCGGGCCACTGGCCGTCATCGCGCGACGTGAGGACGGTCGCCGCACCGAATGGACCTGGCGACAACTCGCGGAGCAGACGGCGGCCTGTCAGCGATGGCTGCGCTCGGTGGGAGTCGGTCCCGGGGACCATGTCGCGGCCTGGATGCCGAACACGGTCGAGACGCTCGTGGCCATGTTGGCCACGTCGGCGCTGGGGGCGGTGTTCACCAGCACGAGCCCGGACTTCGGAGTGGCCGGCGTGGTCGACCGGTTCAGTCAGGTGGACCCCGTGGTGTTGGTCGCAGCGGACGGCTATCACTACGGCGGCAAAGCGCACGACCGAGCCCGGTTGCTGCCCGACGTCGTGGCGCAACTCCCGTCGCTACGGGCCGTGGTCACCGTCCCCGAGTTGGGCATCCCGGTGCCCGCCCTGCCGGTGCCCCGGGTGCAGTGGGGGGACGGCTGGGACGTGGGTGCGTCGCCGCAGTTCGAACGACGCAACCCATCGCATCCTGGGTTCGTCCTGTACTCGTCGGGCACGACAGGTCGCCCCAAGTGCATCGTGCACTCCGGCGCCGGTGTGCTGCTGAAGCAACTCACCGAGCATCAACTGCATTGCGACATCCACCCCGGGGACCGGGTCTTCTACTTCACCACCTGTGGCTGGATGATGTGGAACTGGCTGGTGACCGCGCTGGCCTCGGGGGCCACGATCGTCTTGTTCGATGGCTCGCCGTTTCATCCCGGCCCCGAGGCGATGTGGGACTTGGTCAGCCAGGAGCAGGTGACGCTGTTCGGCACGAGTGCGAAGTTCCTGGATTCGTCGCTCAAAGCAGGCGTCACGCCGGGGGACACCCACGAGCTATCGGCGTTGCGGACGATCACCTCGACGGGTTCGCCCTTGTCGGCGGAAGGGTTCGACTTCGTGTATCGCGACGTCAAACACGACGTCCACCTGGCATCGATCAGTGGGGGCACCGACCTGTGTGGGTGTTTCGTGATCGGTGATCCCACCCGACCGGTGTACGCGGGTGAGATCCAGGGCCCGGCACTGGGCGCGGCAGTCGATGTGTTCGATGTCGACGGTCGGTCGCTGCGGTCCGAGGCCGGTGTTCGGGGGGAGTTGGTCTGCACCTCATCGTTCCCCTCGATGCCGTTGTACTTTGCCGGCGACGACGATGGCTCTCGCTACCGTGCGGCGTACTTCGAGCGGTTCCCCGACGTGTGGGCGCATGGCGACTTCGCATCGTGGACCGAGCACGACGGACTGGTGATCCACGGCCGCTCCGATGCGACGCTGAACTCCGGTGGGGTGCGCATCGGAACCGCGGAGATCTACCGACAGGTGGAGCAACTTCCGCAGATCCTCGAGGCTCTGGCCATCGGCCAGGAGTGGGATGACGACACGCGGATCGTCCTGTTCGTGCGCGTCGCCGGTGATCATGTGACCGAGATGCCGGGGCCGGTAGCGGACGAACTTGCCGCCGAAATCCGGCGACGGCTGCGGGCCGCGTGTTCCCCGCGGCACGTGCCCGCGCGGATTGTGGCGGTGGCGGACCTGCCGCGGACCCGGTCGGGAAAACTCGCTGAGTTGGCGGTGGCAGACGTGGTGCACGGTCGAGCAGTGCGCAACACCGACGGCCTGGCCAATCCCGAAGTCCTGGCGCACTTCCGCGACATCGATCTGCTTCGCAGTTGACCGTACAAAGAGATGTCCCGGCTGCCGTGAGGCAACCGGGACATCTGGGCTGTAGGCCGCCGGGGACTTGAACCCCGAACCCGCGGATTAAGAGTCCGCTGCTCTGCCAATTGAGCTAGCGACCCGCGACGAGGATAGCACGCAGGTTCACCGTCTCGCCGGGCAGCAACTGGGCGCAGCGGCTCAGGTCGGCGGGCATCACCACGCCGATCACGGGGTACCCGCCCGTGGTCGGATGGTCCGGTCCCATGATGATCGGCTGACCGTCCGGGGGCACCTGGATCGCACCGCGGACCAAGCCCTCGGGCGGCAGCTCGAGCCCGACGAATCCCGCGGCGCGGTCCAATCGGGGGCCCGTCAGTCGGATGCCCACCCGGTTGCTGCTGGGAGCCACCTGCCACTCGGCGCGAACCAGCAACTCCCAGGAGTCGGCCGGGAACCAGTTGCGTCGGGGACCGGCAGTGACCCGCAGTGTCGCGGGTCCGGGGGTCGGCGCAGCAGGGGCGTGGTCGATGGGTGGGGCCGGGTGATGGGCCGGGCCGACCGGCAGCCAGTCCCCGATCTGCAGCGGAGGTGGGCCGAGATGCCCGAGGGTGTCGCAGGACCGGGAACCGAGGGTGCGCGCCACCGCGACTCCACCCCGAACCGCCACATAGGAACGCCCGCCCCACGCCGTCGGGGCGATCTCCACGGTGTCATGCCCGCTGAGCTGGAGGCCTGTGTTGCGGCTACAGCGCCGGCCACTCACCACGACGTCGCCGACTGCCCCGGTCACGGCGACAAGGACGTCCTGATCGGTCCGGAGCCGGAGTCCATGGCCGATCGTTTCGACCACTGCTGCTGACGTGGCGTTGCCGACCAGTCGGTTCGCCAGCTCCGCGGCCTCCCGATCGAAGGAACCGCTGCGCGTCACGCCGATCGAGGCCAGTCCCGGTCGTCCCTCGTCCTGGATCAGCGACTGGACCCCGGTGGCCTCGACGATGATCACCGGACCACCTCGAACCGCACGGTGTCACCGGGACGCACGGTGGCGGGATGGGGCGCCGCAGGGTCGAACAGGATTGCCTCGGTGCGGCCGATCAGTTGCCAGCCGCCGGGGCTGTCGGTCGGATAGATCGCGCAGTACGGACCGGCCACCGCGACGCTACCTCGCGGGACCCGTGCTCGCGGGCTCGCGCGTCGCGCCGTGTGCATCGCCGGATCCAGTCCGGACAGATACGCGAACCCCGGGGCGAAGCCGCAGAACTCTGCGCGATAGGTGGCCGTGCTGTGTCGACGGATCAGTTCGGCGATGCTGATCTCACTGCGGTCCGCCACCACCGCCAGGTCCGGTCCGTCATAGGTCACGGGGATGACGTGTTCCATGACCATCGTGGCGGATTGGGCTCGCATCGTGACGGCGGCTGCAACGTGCTCGTGGCGGTACCGGCGCGCATCGAACCGCAGCAGCACCGTCGACGCGCCCACCACGACCTCGTCGGCCAACGGGCACGTCGCCGCCCATCGCTGGTGGGGATCGGTGAACTCCAGCAGCACCGCGTCGCTGCCATAGGGGTGCCACGTGTGCGTCACGACCGCGACCCCGGGACGAACGAACGGACCTGGATCCCGGACTCGTGCAGTCGGCGGGCGATACGAGCCGCCGTGGCCACGGCTCCAGGGGTGTCGCCGTGCAGGCACACGCTGTCGACCGCCAACGTGATGATCGAGTCGGACTGCGTCACGATGGGTTCACGTCGGGCGATCGCGACGACGCGCTGCGCGACGACGTCCTCGTCGGTGATGACAGCGCCCGCCATGCTGCGCGGGACGAGGGCGCCATCGTCGCGATAGGCGCGATCGGCGAATGCTTCGGTGAACGCGGCGATCCCGTGGGACTGCGCGCGCTGGTGCAGGTGCCGGTCGGGCAGTGTGAGTACCGCGATTCCCGCTGCTGCCGCGACCTCGATGATCATGTCGGCGAGGCGCGGGTCATCGGCGGCGTCGTGATACAGCGCCCCGTGGGGCTTGACGTAGTCAACGGTGGTGTCACCAGCGAGTGCGTTGTCCTGCAGGTCCCCGATCTGGCGAGTCAGGCTGTCCCGGAGCACCCGCTCGGGCAGGTCCAGGGTGCGTCGCCCGAAGCCGTCCGGGTCCGGGTAGGACACGTGTGCGCCGACGCTCACGCCTTGCCACGACGCTGCGGAACAGACTCGGCGCATCGACTCCCGCGTCCCCGCGTGGCCACCGCAGGCGACGTTCACGCTGCTCACCACAGCGAGCAACGCGTCGTCGATGGCGGCACCTTCTGGGCCGGGAAGTTCGCCCAGATCCGCGTTGAGGTCGATGGCCGTCACAAGGCCAGTATGTCCGTCATAGCGGGAGTGGGGTGAGTGACGGGACTTGAACCCGCGACCGCCTGGATCACAACCAGGAGCTCTACCAGCTGAGCTACACCCACCATGGCTACGGACAGGTCCGCAGCGCCCGACCAGTGTAGCCGCAGCTCAGGGTGCGGTGTCCTCGGGCGGAGTTACGACGGGGGCGATCGTGGTGCTGCGGTAGTAGCCCAACTCGGCGATGGAGTCCAGGATGTCGCCCATGGCCCGGTGATTGCCGGTCTTCTCGGGCGAGGCGTAGTACACCTGCGGGTACCAGCGCTTGATGAGTTCCTTGATGCTCGACACGTCGATGACGCGGTAGTGCAGGTGGGCGTCCAGTTCGGGCATGTCGCGAGCCAGGAACCCGCGATCCACGTAGATCGTCGACCCCGCCAACGGCGCGCGCCGTGCCTCGGGGACGTGGCTCTTGACGTAGGCCAATACCTGATCGGCGGCATCGGCCAGGCCGATTCCGTCGGGGATCTCGACCATCAGTCCGGACTTCTCGTGCATATCCACGACGAACGGATCCATCGCAGCCAGCGGCTCATCGGGAGGCTTGATGACGACACTGATCCCGTCATCGACGGGCGTGAGATCGGACTCGGTCACGATGCACGCGATCTCGACCAAGGCATCGGAGCCAAGGTCGAGACCGGTCATCTCGCAGTCGACCCAGACGATCCGCTGCGCCGGGTCAGGCCCGACGGGCGCGGCAGGGCTGGGTGGCGTCGACTCCGTCATGGCTGAACCCTAGCCGCAGGGTCAGTGGACGACGGCCACCGGGCAGTGGGCGTGATGCAGCACGCCGTGGCTGACCGACCCGAGCAGAAGCCCGAGGAATCCGCCGCGACCGCGTGAACCCACGACCACAAGTGCGGCCCGCTCAGACATCTCGGCGAGCGTCTGCACCGGAGTTCCGCGCAGGACCTCCTGAACAACTGCGACATCGGGGTAGCGGTCTGCGTGGCCGGCGAGCACCTCGGCGGTGATCCGCATCTCGTTGCCCTTGATGTCCTGCAGCAACTCGGGGGGCGAGAACGTCGGCACCCCGGTGATGGCCCCGATGGGCGGAACCTCCCAGGTGTGCACGACCCGCAACCGCAGCCCCCGGCGACTGGCGTAGTCGTAGGCGAAGTCCAACGCCTTGACCGCCTGCTTGGAGCCGTCGACGCCCACGATGACTTCGCGGGCAGCCGGATCGGCTGGGGTGCGGACGACCACGACCGGACTGCTCGCATGAGCGGCCACCTGCCGCGAGACGCTGCCCAGCAGCAGGCCGGTGAATCCGCCGCGGCCGTGTGACCCGACGACGACCATCTCGGCGTCGTGGGATTGCTCGACCAGCACCGCAGCGGGGGGACTGACCGCGATGTCGCCGTGGAGTTCGATGTCGGCGCTGATGGCGCGGACCCGCTCGGCGGCGGCTTTGGCGGTGTTCTTGGCCTCGACGCGCAACTCCTCCATGAGGCCGCTCTCATCGGCGACCCCCAGTCCGCTCAGATTGACCGGCGGCATCGTCCACGCGACCAGGATCCGCAGGGGAAGATGTCGATCCTGGGCTGCCTGCGCTGCCCAGTCCAATGCCACGTCAGATGCGGGGGAGCCGTCGTAGCCGACAACAATGGGACGAGTCATGATGCACCTCCCGGTACCTAGCCTCACTTTCAGGGTATTCCTGTCCGCGCCAGGAGTGAACCTGCCCCACGCATCGATTCGGCGGGTTCCGCTCGACGCTTAGGGTGGGGGAGCGGGGACCAAGACTCCGGCGTGAGCGAGGTACGACGTGTGTGACACCTTCGTGGCGATCCCGACGGCCACCGCTGATGGGTCCGTGGTGTTCGGCAAGAACAGCGACCGGGAACCGAACGAGGCACATCAGCTGGTCACGATCCCTGCCGGCGAGCCGTACCAGGGTGCACCGCTGCGCTGTACTCACATCACGATCCCGCACAGCGGACCCACCCACGGCGTCCTGCTGGCCAAGCCGTACTGGATCTGGGGCGCCGAGATGGGCGTCAACGACCGCGGCGTGGTGATCGGTAACGAGGCGTTGTTCAACAAGGGCACCCGCGAGGACGATCCGGGGCTGATCGGCATGGACCTGCTGCGGCTGGGGCTAGAGCGCGGGGGGTCGGCAGCCGAAGCAGTCGGCGTGATCACCGAACTGTTGGGCCGGTACGGGCAGTCGGGCCAAGCCGGACACACCCACAACTTCCAGTACGACAACTCCTTCATCGTGGCCGACCGGCGCGAAGCGATTGTGGTCGAGACGATGGGACGGGAGTGGGTCGCGCGGCGGGTCCGGGACGTTGCGTCGATCTCCAACGGCATCACCACACGGTCGCAGTGGGACATGGCATCGGTGGGGGTCACCGACGGGACCGACGTCGCCCGCAGATTCTCCGAGCCGGTCTACACGCGGTTCGCGGACGCGGCGGGTCGGCAATGCCGGACCCATGACGCGCTCGCCGACCGGCGCGGAGCGGTGACGGTGACCGATGCAGTCACGATCCTGAGCAGTCATGCGGGGGACGGGCCCGAGTGGTCGCCCGCGACGGCGCTGATCGGACAGGACGTCTGCATGCATGCGGGTTTCGGACCGGTGCGGTCCAGCCAGACGACCGGCTCGATGGTGGCCCACCTGTCCGACGACGGGGTCACCGTATGGGTGACGGGAACTGCCGCGCCCTGCACGTCGGTCTTCTCCCCGGTGTGGGTCGACACGGGGCTGCCCGATCTGGGACCCACTCCGCGCGGATACTTCGATGCCGACACGCTGTGGTGGCGCCACGAACTCCTGCACCGGGCCGTGCTGCAGGACTACCCCCGCCGGCATGCGGCGTTCGCTGCAGAGCGGGATCAGATGCAGCAGTCGCTCGTGGCCCAAGCCCCGCCCGCGAATGCCTCTCGAACACGGCGGCGGGAGTACACCGCGACGGCCTTTGCCGAGGTCGCGACACACGAGGCACGGTGGTGGGAGCGCATCCGGGACGAACCGATCGAACGGTCGCTTCTGGAGTCGGCCCGAACTGCGCCCTACCGGCGGGCCTGGCAGCAGTTCGACCGTGCCGCCCGCATGCCGCAGTCCGGCGACCCGAGTGCGGTGGCCTGACCGTGCGTGCAATCATCGCCACCCCCAGCACCTCCCGCTAC
>CAZCRC010000035.1:0-12059 GCA_964500995.1 uncultured Actinomycetes bacterium | reverse complement strand
CGGATCGGAGCAAGCGCGCTGGCCCTGGTCCTGATCGGGTCGCTTGCCCCCGCGCTGGCCGGAACACCGGGCGACGACACGATCACCGGCACGCCTGCCTCCGAAGCACAGTCCGGAGCCAAGGGCGACGACCTCCTCATCGGCCGTTCCGGAGCCGATCGACAGTCCGGTGGCGCTGGCAAGGACACGCTCAGCGGCGGCAGGGGTGCCGACTCGCTGCACGGTGGCTCGGGAACGGATCAACTCCGGGGCGGTCCCGGCGGGGACGTGTTGACCGGTGGACGTGGCGCAGACTCCTTGAAGGGCGGACCCGGTAACGACGTCCTGATCGGCGGCCCAGGTCCGGACACGATCATCTGCGGACCGGGATCTGACACCGTCAGTGCCGGTCCGAATGATGAACTCGGTGCGGGGTGTCAGGGACCGACCGACAACAACATCTCGGCACAGCCACACTCGGTGTCCTACGCCTCGGGGATGCCAATGCGGCTGCAGTGGAATGCGAACTATGGCTACTGCGGCGAGACATCATTCATCACGGCCATGATGACCCTGGGGCAGTACGCCTCCCAGTGGACTGTGCGTGACCTTGCCAACCCGTCGATCCCACAGACGAACCCGAACAGCCAACTGCTGCCGTCGTGGCCCTCCACCTCCGGTCCCCCGACTGGCCAGAGTTGGCAGAACGCCGCTGCTGCGATGAGCCTTGATGTGGACGGCTACAACACCTACGCGCAGCTGGCCGACAAGCAGGGAGTCGCCGCCACGGAGGACTTCCTGGCATGGGTGAAGACCGAGGCAGTCGCTGGCAACAAGGTGGTCATCGGCGTGTTCAACAACATCCCGGTCATCTACGACGGGACGGCCAGTTCTCCGTTCGCCAACTCGCCGGACGACCCCAAGTGGGGGCAAGACACCTACGATCACGTCGTCCCCGTCATGGGTATCGGCAGCAACAACGCATTCGCGACCGACGGGCCGCAGACGTACTACCCGGACGACACGATCACCATCGGCGACAACGCGCTCTGGACACCGTTCCAAGACGCGCCGCCCAGCTCGACACCAGCCCCCGACCCGTCCAATTGGGGAGCCGGCAGCAGCGCCGACAACCCCAAGGGATCCGGGCTCTACACGTTCGAGAACAGCTTCATGATGGGCGACCGGGGCTGGGCCAACACCTTCCCGACAGCGTGCGCAGCCTGCGCGAATGACGCGGCCTGCAACTCCGCGTGCGGTCCCTACGTGTATTCGCTGTACAACAACACCTCGTGGTCCGAGCATGCCGGCGACTACCCGGGACAACTGGGCAACTACGGGGTGTCGATCCAAGGCGTCCTCGGTGGCGACGAGACCGTCCCCGTCACTCTCGAGGTCGAGACCTCGGGCAAGGACCTCAACAACGAGGGCGCTAACCCGGGCAACTCGCAGACCTCGCTGTGGACCGGTCCACAGACTGCGACCAACCCTCCCTCCCCCATCGCGATGGATCTCAACGCCACCGTGGGGGCGCTCCAACCGGGCACCTCGTACAACGTGTATCTCTATGCCGCTCCCTTGGGGTCATTCCCCGCCGTGCCGCACAGCAACTTCAACCAGCAGTCCGGCAAGGCCCAGGAACAGTGGACCTTGACGTGGGACGACTCGTCCGACACATGGGATGTCGCGAGTTCCACAGCGAGCAGCTCCACGTGGGATGCGTCGTGCGCCTCGGGCAAGTGCACGTTGACCGTCGACGAGAGCAACGTTGCCGGCAAAGGTGTCACGCCCGTGACGTCGGACAAGAGTTACGCGTTCCGGGCTGTACCCAATTGAGTGGTCCGCGATCGGTCAATGGGGTTGCCCGAGTAGCGCCAACTGCATCATGACGCGCATCCGCGGATCGTCGAGGTCGGCTCCATAACGAGCGCGCAGTTGATTCATCCGATAGCTCACCGTCTGCGGGTGAACGACGAGGACCTCCGCCACCCGCGCCCGGTCACCGTGACAGTCCAGCCAGGCCGCGAGCGTCTCCTGCAGCACTCGCCGCCGACCGGCCGGTAGGTCCTGCAACGGTCCCAGTGCCCGCTCGCGGATCTGCTCGGACACGACCGGATCGGCGCCGAGCAACAACTCCGGTAGGTGATCCGCGGCCACCACCACGCGGTCGTGCGGGACGACACCGATCCGGCCCAGTTCCCGCAGCGCCGCGGCGTGGGTGAACGAAACGGGCGCCTGCTGCGGTGGCCGGATCGAACCGACATAGACCGCGCCCGTGATCTGTCGTCGCAGCCGACGGGCACGGCCCGGTCCGGTCGGATCCGGGATCACCGCGACCGCGTCGTCCTCGCGTTCCAGAACGAGCACATCCGGTGGCGCCATCGGCAATGGTGGCCCCGACGATTCGGTTGCCTTGGGCACCACCGCAACGGCCAACAGATCTGGCAGCCGCCAGTCAGCCTTCTCGGCCAAGGCATGCAGCCGCGAGGGCTCGGTCAGCGCCAGCCCATCGATGAGCGCCTGCGCCAACTGGCTTCGCAGGACCTCCTGATACCCGGTGCGTGATGCCGCCGCGCGCGCATGGCCCTGGGCGCTGGCCCCGGACAGCTCATCGATATAGACAAAGATGCTCTCGGCAAGAACCACAATGACCGCGGGAGTTGCCCCAGCACTCAGGGCCGCCTGGGACATCCGTTCCCAGGACACGCGTGCCCCGGTCCGGTACGCCGCCAAGAGCGCCTCGAGGCTCCGACCCTGGGCATACTCCCCCGCCCCGATCCGTTCGTAGAACTGGGCCGCCCGACCCACCAGCGCAGCCTGCTCGGTACCGAACAACTCCAACATCCGCGACAGCGCGATCTCCACACCCCGCCGGACCGTTGGACCGATCTCACGCTCCAGCGCACCGCGATATGCGGGTACCTCTCGCGAAATCGCGAGAATGGTGGCATCGACGGTCTCGGGGAGTCCGACCCGCAGGTCATCGGCCAGCCCAGCAGGCAGTCCGGTCCAGGGATAAGAGGAGCTCATCCCACGTATCTATCACCCAGTGACAAAACCAGTCGAGCAATTCTGGCATTCGGGCCAGTTTGCCTATCCCGACACGTTGGACAGACTAAGAGCATGACAGCAACCCCCGCCCCGTCCATGCCGCGACCAGCGGCCTTCTTCGACCTGGATGGGACGCTGATCCCCGGCTCCGCCAACATCCCGCTGGCGAAGGCGGCCTTCCGAGAAGGGTTCGTCACTCCCCTCGAGCTGCTCAAGGATCTGCGCAACGGCCTGTCGTTCTTACTCAAGGGCGCCACGGATGAACGCTCCGCGCAGGTCCGGGATCGCATCCTGCGAGCCGTGGCCGGCCACCCGGCCAGCGACATCGAAGCCCTCGGGGACCACTTCATGACCGACCTCGTCGCGTCCGTGACTCCCGCAATGGCCGGAGTGCTCGCTGAGCACGCCACGCAGTCCCACGACCGCATCGTTCTGTCCGCCAGCCCCACCGAGATCGTCTCGCGGTTCGCACGCGAGGCCGGCCTGGAGATGGGCACCGGAACCACCTCGGAACGTGACGCCGCGGGCAGGTACACCGGTCGACTGTCGGGGCCGTTCTGCTATCGGGAGGGAAAGGTGGCCGTGATGGCGCAGCTCGCCGCTGATCACGGTTACGACCTCGCCACCAGCTACGCCTACTCCGACTCATTCAGCGATCGACCCATGCTGGAGGCCGTCGGATATCCCGTGGCCGTCAACCCCGAACCGGCCCTGCGGGAACTCGCGCAGGAACGGGGCTGGCCGATCGTCGAGACCAGTTCTGTCCCCCGAGTGTCCTGGAGTTCGCCGTCCGGTTGGGTCCGGGGTATTCGGAACCTGCTCGCGGTACCCGCCCGCGCATTGGCTGGGACCACCCCCGCATGAACATGAACGGACCAGAGCGGGCCGCTGCGGCGGAGAGCGCGGCCGCCGCCGTCGGGCGCGTCAACCAAGCCGTCGCAGAGGTCAGCACGGCGATCAGGAGCAACGTCCGACGACACCTCAAGGTGCTGGGGCCGGCAGGCACGCTACCGATGGACGCCGTCGACGCCCATCACGATGGGGTCCACCGAGTGATCGGTTGGAGTGCCACCGTCGTGGGTCGGGTGGCCGGCGCTGGCTTGGACGCCCGGACTGCCGCCGACGTGGGTTCGATCCATGACGATCCGACCGCCACCGTTAAGGTCGCCGGCGCCCGAGCGGCGTTCGGCGACGTCCTGCCGCCCCCGCTGAATCCACCCATGATGCTCATCGACACCGAGATCGGACCATCAGGTCCGACTCCGGCGCTCGCGGTCTTCGTCCATGGACTGGGGGGCCACGAACGGCAGTGGGGCCCGTCGTACCTGGACACGCTGAGCTCGCACGGCTTCACCTGTCTTGTGGTGCGGTACTCCACCGGGCTACCCATCCGCGCCAACGGCGCCGAACTCGCCCGTGTCCTGGTCGAGCACCTCGACCGCGCCGATGAACCCACAACTCGCTTGGTCCTGATCGGCCATTCGATGGGGGGTCTGGTCATCACCGAGGCACTGGCCACCGACCTCGGCAAGGCACGTCTGGTCGGCCTGGTCACCGACGTCGTGACACTCGGGACCCCGTTCCAGGGCGCCCCGTTGGAGCGATTCGCCCGCTCGGTTCTGGCCGCCGGGTCGAAGTCCGCGGTGGCGGCGCCGATCCTGGCGCTCGGCGACCACCGGAGCGCGGGGATCAAAGACCTTGGCGACGGGATCACCGTGGGGCTGCCCGCCGGGATCCGCCATCACGCCGTGGTGGCACATCTGGGCGGGGCTCCCGGGTCGCTGAAGTCCACGTTGCTCGGCGACGGCATGGTGCGGCCGACCAGCGCCATGGGGGTGGCGCCCCATCCGGAACTCTTCGTGCATCACTTGCCCGAGAGCGGTCACCTGCATCTGCTGGATCACCCAGGTGTCACCGAACTGCTGAGTCAGGAGATCCCACGGAATCGCTGACCGACCCCATACCCGCCGTCGGGTACGTCGCCTCGACCGGCTCGAAGGGGTCAAGGAACTCGTCGTGCTGCGCGAGCCGGCCCGTGGCGCTCAGCGTCATCCCGACGAACAATGCGAGCACCGTGACGAACAGCCAGGTCATGATCGCGATGGGGGCGGCGACTGCGCCGTAGAAGGACTCCTCCGACACCACGAACTGGAAGTACAGCGATAGCCCCCCTGACGCCAACACCCACACCGCCAACGCCAAGACGCCACCGGGTAGATGTTGCCCCCACGAGGTAGAGGTGGGGTCGGCCAGGTACAGGACGGTAGTCAGCGCCACGATCATCCCGAGGCCGCCCAAGGCGACCCCCCAGATCGTGGTCGGACCGGGGGCAAGGCCCGCAAGGTTCGCCCAGAAGTCCGGGAACTGGAACAGGGTGACAACCACAACTCCGAGGGCCGCCAGGCCCAACACGTAAATGCCCAGGGCGATCGCCCGAGTCTTCACCCACCCACGCGGCGGGCGCCCATTCAAGATCTCGGACCCAGCGACGAACGTGGCGAAGACCCGAGAGCCTGACCACAACGCGACCACGAAGCCCAGGATGGACAACCCCGTGGATCCCTCCGCCATACGGTTCAGTAACGGCACCAAGGTCTCGTCGATCGCCTGTTGGGTCAGCACCTGAGAGGCCGCATCAACGATGCTGGCGCGAACCTGCTCACTGACGTCGTCGCCAAACCACTGGGCGACGCCTGACGTGGCGGCGAGCACACCGAGGACGAGCCACGGCAGGGTGAAGGTGGCCCAGAAGGCCCCTTCGGCCGAGAGTCCGAAGATCCGCCGCTGCCCGAACAGGGTCGCGCCGCTCACGACGAACCGCAGCCAGGGGCGTTCGTCGATCCGCTGGAACCAGTCGCGGGCGGACTCATCGGCGCGACCCCACCGTCGCTTGATCTCCGTCACCGCCACGCTGACTACCGTAGGGGTTGTGAACCACGATTACGCGCCTGCACCAGCCACTCATGAGGTCCTCAATCAGGCTCCGCCACTGCCTGCCAGAGACGTGTTCTCCGCCGACACCCCACTGGTAGAGGCGGTCAACCGGCACGGTGGCGACGGTCACGGCGAACGACTGGCCGCACTAGGGCGCGACGCGGGGACGGCCGCTTGGCGCGACCGCGGCATGGAGGCCAATCGCGACCTGCCGCGGCTGCGGACCCACGACCGGTACGGGAATCGGGTGGATGAGGTCGAGTTCCACCCGGCCTGGCATGACCTGATGCGGCGCTCCGTTGATTGGGGCCTGCACGCAGATCCATGGGTCTCGGGCGACAAGGGCGCCCACGTGGCACGTGCAGCGGGCTTCATCACATGGACCCAGGTGGAGCCCGGGCACCTGTGCCCGATATCGATGACCTACGCGTCGGTGCCTGCGCTGCGACGCTCCGGGGCGGACGTGGTGCAGTGGGTCGAGGGCCTGTCGGCCCGCAGCTACGACTTCGGGCTGCGGCCCGCCGCCCAGAAGACCGGACTCATCGCGGGAATGGCCATGACTGAGAAGCAGGGGGGCTCGGATGTCCGGACCAACACCACCACCGCAGTCGCCGACGATCCCGGAAGCTACCGGCTCACCGGCCACAAGTGGTTCTGTTCCGCTCCGATGAGTGACGTCTTCCTGGTGCTCGCCCAGACGCCGGCGGGGGTGACGTGCTTCTTGGTCCCGCGGGTCCTGCCCGACGGATCCCGCAACACGTTCCGGATCCAACGCCTCAAAGACAAGTTGGGCAACCGCTCCAACGCCAGCAGCGAGATCGAGTTCGCTGACACTCACGCCGTTCGACTGGGCGACGAGGGTCGTGGGGTGCGCACGATCGTCGAAATGGTCTCTGCGACGCGGCTGGACTGCGTCTTGGGTGCCACCGGCCTCATGCGCGGGGCGATCTCGCAGGCGGTGTGGCACGCCCACAACCGCGAAGCCTTCGGTGCAGCACTGATCGACAAGCCACTCATGCGCAACGTGCTGGCCGACCTGGCTGTCGAGGCTGAAGCCGCCACCGCGCTGGCTATCCGACTGGCTGCCGCCGTTGACGCCGCCGAGAGCGGGGACGAGTCCGAGGCACTCCTGCGTCGCATCGCCTTGCCCGCCGCGAAGTTCTGGACCACCAAACGCAGCATCGCCGTCACCGCGGAGGCCTTGGAGTGTCTGGGAGGCAACGGATACGCCGAAGAGTCCGGCATGCCACTGCTGTACCGCGAAGCCCCGGTGAACTCGGTGTGGGAGGGATCGGGAAACGTCAATGCACTGGATCTTCTGCGGGCGATGTCACGCGAGCCCGGCGCTGTCGAAGCGCTCATCGCCGAGCTCGGCACGGCCACGGGCTCGGACGAGCGATACGACGCCGCAGTCGCGGAACTGCTGAACGAGTTCGCCGACCTAGGTGACCTGGAGTTCCGTGCCCGGCGATTGGCGGAACGCATCGCCGTGCTGCTCCAGGCGGCGCAATTGATCAAGTTCACCCCACCCGCGGTGGCTGACGCATTCGTGGGCACGCGGGTAGCGGGCGACCATGGGGCTCAGTTCGGCACTCTGCCCCGCGGATTGGACCTCGACGCCATCCTGCAGCGCGCCGATCCCATCGACGCCTGAGGTCACTGAGGCTGTGGCCCGCCCACGAGGCCTTGCCCGGCGGCAGTGAGGGCCACAAGTCGCGACACCGCCCGGAAGTACTTCTTGCGATAGCCACCAGCCAACATCGCCGCGGTGAACAACTCGTCGGCGGGAACCCCGGAGGTGATCACCGGGACCTCGCGGTCGTACAGACGGTCGACGAGAACCACAAAGCGCAGCGCTGCCGCTTGGTCGCTGAGCACGTGAACGTCGGTCAGCGCCACCAGATCGAGGTCCGCGACCATGCGGCCGTACCGGGAGGGGTGGACCTCGCTCAGATGCGCCACGACATCATCGAACCGATCCACGGACACCCGACGACCCGCATCGGCCTGGGCGTGTGCGACATCGACGACTCGTTGCGTCGACAGCGGCGCAGGTGCCGTCGGCAGGCCCCGGTGCCGATAGTCGTCGCCGTCGACCCGCACCACGTCGAATCGTGCGGACAGCCCCTGGATCTCACGCAGGAAGTCGTCAGCCGCGAACCGGCCCTCTCCCAACCGGTCGGGCAGGGTGTTCGACGTCGCCGCGATCCGGGCTCCGCCATCGGCGAGGCGCGCCATGAGCGTGGACATCAGGACCGTGTCACCGGGATCGTCCAACTCGAACTCGTCGATGCAGACCAGGTCATGGCGGGACAACTCATCAGCGGCCAGTGCGAAACCCAACGCACCGACCAGGTTCGTGTACTCGACGAACGTGCCGAACACCTTGGTTCCCGGGCTGGCGTGCCACACCGACGCCAGCAGGTGGGTCTTGCCCACGCCGAACCCACCGTCGAAGTACAGTCCAGGGCGCTCCTCAGGCGGCGGCGATCGGAACAGGCGGCGCTTGACGGGGCCACGGGTGCGCGCCGCAAATGCCCGCCCCGCGGCGACTGCGGCGGCCTGACTGGGATGGTCAGGGTCGGGAACGTACGTCTCGAATCGAACCGACGCGAACGCCGGCGGCGGGGTCAGTTGCGCGATCAACTCTGATGCAGGCACCTGGGGGTGGCGTGCAGCCAGGGCCTCGATCACCGGGCCACAATAGCGGCGTGACGTCTTTGAGCGCCGACGACCTGGTCCGGCGGCGGATGGCGAACCTGCTGCTGTCCACCAGTCAGGCCCGTACCCCCGCCGAAGTGGTGCAGTGGATGGGTGCGATGCAGGCGCAGGAGATCAACAGCGGCAAATGGTCGCTGGGGGTCCGGATTCCCGGCGCCACCGAGTCGGACGTCGACGGGGCCCTCAGGCGTGGCGAGGTCCTGCGAACCTGGCCGATGCGTGGAACGATCCACCTCGTCCCTCCCCAGGACGCACGTTGGATGTTGGCCACCACGGGGCGTCGGGCGCTCAGTGGCTTGCAGGCCCGGTGGGACTACCTCGAACTCGACGAGGCAACCGTGACCCGGTGCGCCGCCACACTGGATGCAGCCTTGGTGCACGGCAACCCGATGCCCCGCAGTGCGGTTCTGCAACTCCTGACCGAATCCGGCGAGGACGTCTCGGGGCAACGCGCCTATCACCTGCTGTGGTACGCCAGCCAGATCGGGGTGACCTGCCTGGGGCCCAACGAGGGCAAGGAACAGACCTTCGTGCGCCTGGCCGACTGGGCCCCAGAGCAGGTTGAGCGAGAACACGACGACGCGCTGCGCGAACTTGCCCTGAGATTCGTCCGGAGCCACGGGCCAGTCAGCGCGGCGGACTTCGCCAGGTGGGCGGGAATCGGAGCCACCGCCGCCAAGAAGGCCATGGCGGCCAATGACAATGCGGTGACCCAAGTGACCGTCGAGACGACGACGATGTGGGTCACTTCGGAAGGGCCAGAAGCCGCCTCACCCCCACCTGCGGCGATCGCACTGCCGGGGTTCGATGAGTTCATCCTCGGCTATAGGGACCGGTCTTCGGTGTTGCCGGATCAGTTCAAACAGCGCATCGTGCCGGGCAACAACGGGGTCTTCCGGCCCACCATCGTGCTCGACGGCCAAGTGGCGGGAACGTGGCGACGAACGGCACGCGCGAAGGCGGACATCGTCGACGTCGAACTGTTCGAACCCCTCCCGCGCCGACGACAGGGACTGGTGGAGGGCGTATTCGAGCCCTATTCGCACTTCTTGGGCAAGGCACTGCAGGTCCGTCTCGCGTGATCGTGGCAGGATCGCTCTCGTGCAACTCCTGTGGCCCGAACACCGCGGTTCCCTGTCCCCCGCCGGCGTCGCGGACGCCTTCACCTGGCCCGACTCCGATGCTCCCTACGTACGGGCGGTCATGGTCGCGACTGCCGATGGGGCGGCGAAGTCCCCCAAAGGCCTGTCGGGTGGCATCTCGTCGGCCGCCGACCGGTTGGTGTTCGCGACGATCCGTGGTCTCAGCGACGTCGTCCTTGTCGGCGCGGAGACCGTTCGGTCCGAAGGCTACGGCCCACCCCGACCCCGGCCGGAACTCGCGGATCGTCGGCTGGCGGCGGGGCAAGCCGATGCCACACGCATCGCCGTGGTGACCCGATCGGGCAACCTGGACCCGGACGCCGCCCTGTTCAGCGATCCGGCCGCACGCCCGTTGATCTTCGCTGCCAAGTCCGCCGATCCGCAGCGACTGGCGCGCCTGGCAGAGGTGGCCGAAGTGGTGACTGTCGGGCAGGACGACTGTGATCCCACATCGGTGATAGCGGAACTCGCCCGCCGGGACCTGAAGCGCGTCGCCTGCGAAGGGGGCCCGAGCATCCTGGGCCAGTTCATGGCGCAACGACTCGTCGACGAGTTATGCCTGACCATCACGCCGCTGGCGTTCGGCGGCACTGGGTCGCAGGAGCCGGTCAGCCGCATCATCGCGGGTCCGGTGTTGCCGGACGCGCCACGACCGATGCGCCTGGCGCACGTCCTGGAGTCCGACGGGACCTTGTTCCTGCGATACACCGCACCGCAGTGACCTCCGTGCCGACGAACTCGTGGGTGGTCGCCCCCCCGGTCTCACCCATGCTCGCCAAGCCCTTGGGGAGCAGTGTGCCGGTCGCCGGCGACTGGCTGTTCGAACCCAAGTGGGACGGATTCCGGTGCCTGATCTTCCGCGACGGCGACCACGTGTTCGTTCAGTCGCGGTCCGGCGAGGATCTGGCCTACGCGTTCCCCGAGGTGGTCGAGGCCGCGTTGACGGTGCTGCCGGAACGGATCGCGCTGGACGGCGAGTTGGTGATCGCCGAGCAGGACCGACTCTGGTTCGAACTCCTGGGCCAACGGATCAGACCACGCAGCGAGGCCGGTGGTTGGAAGATCGCCGAACTGGCTGCGCAGCATCCGGCTTCGTACGTGGCGTTCGACCTGCTTTCCCTGGCCGATGAGGACTTCATGGGTCAGCCCCAGGTTCGGCGGCGAGAAGTATTGGAGTCGATCGAGCTGCGCCCGCCGTTCCATCTGACGCCAGTGACCGCCGATGCGGCAATGGCCTCGCGATGGTTCGAGATGTTCGAGGGCGCCGGCCTTGATGGCGTCATTGCCAAACCCCCGGACCTGCCGTACCAGCCAGGTAAACGGGTGCTCGGCAAGATCAAACACGCACGTTCGGCCGACGTTGTTGTCGCCGGGTGGCGAGCGCACAAGTCCCCTGGACCTGACGGCGAACCCGTCGTGGGATCCCTGTTGCTGGGTTTGTTCGACGATGCCGGAGTGCTGCACAACGTGGGAGCCGCCGCGAGCTTCTCGGTCGCTCGCCGAGCCGAATTGGCCGCAGAACTGGCACCCTTGGCGGTCGCCGCCGACGAACCCCACCCCTGGCGCTGGGGCGAATCCGATGCTGCGGGCCGGGTGCCCGGTGGCCCCTCGCGGTGGACGGGAGGCAAGGACCTGTCCTTCCATTTGCTAAGGCCGACGCTGGTGGCTGAGGTCGGGTACGACCACATGGAGGGGACCCGGTTCCGCCATGTCGCGAAACTGCTGCGGTTTCGTCCGGACCGCCAGCCGGAGTCGTGCACGTTCGCTCAATTGGACCACCCGACCAGTTTCGAGTTGGCTGACGTCGTGCCCGGCTTGGGTCGTTAAGACAACGGAGGACAGCGATGGGTACCCCGCAACCCGCATTGTTCGTGGACGAGTTGGCCCACCATGTGCACCTGGAGTGGACCCTTCGTGCGAACACTTCGGCTGACACCGCCCGCGTGGCGGTGGCCGCGGCACGACGTGCGGCGGCCACCTTGCGCAGCCCCGCCCCGTGCTGGGGGTTCGACTCGACATTGTGGCGGAGATGGTCCGCCTGCCCGGACAACGTGCGCCCCTTCGCCGAAGTCACCGGGCCTGGCGGGACGGCCCCCGCCACCCAACGGTCGGTGTGGTTGTGGCTCGCAGGCAACGCTCACGAGAAGCTGTGGGAGTCGGCTCGAGCGGCATCACGTGAGATGCTGGCGGTCGCTGACCGTACCGACGAATTGTGGTGCTACTCCCCCTTCG